>CAIYGJ010000158.1 GCA_903925705.1 uncultured Actinomycetes bacterium
AAAGTAGCCACAATTGGCATTCCTGGCGCAACTTCTTGAGCTGCAGCAACAGCGGCAGCAACTTCACCAAGGTCACTCATAGTTTCAATCAATATTGCGTCACAGCCACCAGCTACCAATCCATTTATCTGCTCAGCAAAAAGTGCTTGACCGGATTCTGGAGTCAAAGTTCCCATTGGATCCATCAATTCACCAGATGGACCAACATCACCAAATACAAATACGTTTTCATGTTTGTCAGCAACCGAGCGGGCGACTTCAGAGCCAGCTTTATTCAATTCAAAAACTCGATCACCAAGGTCATGCATTTCTAGTCGACCCTTGGTTCCACCAAAAGTGTTCGTGGTTACAACGTTGGCACCGGCAGCGGCATAGCCTTCCAGGACAGACGCAACCTTTTCTGGCTGCTCAACATTCCATAACTCTGGTGCGCCACCGTCTATTAGACCAAGATCCTGCAGCGCAGTACCCATCGCACCATCACCAACAAGTGTGTTTCCGGCGTCTAGCCATTCATAAACGTTTGCCATGTCTACCCCTTAATTAGGAACTTAATTTCAAATTTGTTATTAGGAAAGTTTGTCGAGCATTGCTTGAAGTGCAGATTCATCAAGTGAATTTTCCAGATCAGCACTGATACGTTCGGCCACCTCGGCTGGCTCGCCATCAACTGAAGTCCAATCACTTCGAATCCAGCCATCTAGATATGCATCTGCATCGGCTGCGTCTAATCTCATAGCCGCTTCATCGATTGCTTCTTGAAATCTGCCAGCTAGAGAAACCTTCACGGTGTCGTCACCACTTCGAGCAACAACCATTGAAGGGAAATCGCGCCAATAAGTAATCTGATACTCAGCCATGGCTTCATTCTATGTTCGTTGCCAATTTGTCGGGTAGATAGAGCATCCATCCGCTTGGTAGGTCAGTAGATTGGGGTTTGTGAGCAACCCGGCGTATTCCGATCGTGAAGCCCCGTTTTGGCACCACGAACACAAGGGGGAATCCCGCCTTCCAATAAATGTGGTCGTCGCTTTGGTAATTCTCATGCAATTGACTTTGCCGAAAGCCCTAAATCTTTCATTCCCTTGGTTTATCTGTGGCATAGAAGCTGCTCTCCTGCTGCTTATTAACATCTTGGAGCCAAGGCGAGTTAGTTCACATTCGGGCACTCCACGAAATTTAAGTCTTGGATTGGCTGCTGCGATGTCAGCCGCCAACTTATATTCGATTGGCCGATTAATAAACGAACTTCTAAACGGTCAAGTTCGGGATGCCAAGAGCCTGTTGCTTACTGGTGGATCCATTTGGCTGACAAATGTGATCGTGTTTGCACTTTGGTACTGGGAATTTGATCGAGGCGGTCCAGGAGCACGGGCGGCAGCCAAGAAAAGCGTTCCGGATTTCATGTTCCCGCAAATGTCTGACCCTGATTTAGCAGCTCCGCATTGGTCATCATCTTTTTTTGATTACTTATATATTTCCTTTACAAATTCAAGTGCGTTCAGTGCCACCGACGTTCTGCCGCTTACTCGTTGGGCCAAAGCATTAATGCTGTTACAGTCAGTTACTTCGCTCATTGTTGTTGCCCTTGTTGTTGCGCGCGCTGTGAATATTTTGCATTAGGTTCTGGAGGCATTGTGAATCGAGTATTGATTATTCATGGCTGGGGAAATGAGCGACCAGAAGGACATTGGCATCGCTTGCTGGCTACAGCCTTGCGTAAGGAAGGCCACGTAGTTGCCTATCCGCAGTTGCCTGATACCGAATTACCAACATTGGCCAAGTGGCTAGCAGTTTTAAAAGTCGAGCTCGACCTTCTTAATGAAGCGGGCGATGGCGAACTAATTGTTTTTGGTCACTCACTTGGTTGTCTAACTTGGCTTCATATTTCGCAGAGTGGCATCCTGAAAGAGACAGCGTCCCGAGTCATGTTGGTGGCTCCGGCAGATCCAGAGCTATGCGGTGAAGTGCCAGATTTTCAAATGGATCTTGCTGCCCCAGTAGTTAAGGCTGCTGCACATAAAGCATCCAAATCAACTCTGTTAGTCGGTAGCGATTTAGATCCTTGGTTACCAAAGGGATTAGAAGCCACTTATGCATCGCCACTAGATTTACCATTTGTTTTGATTCAGGGAGCTGGCCACTTTGCGGTCGAAGAAGGCTGGACGCCTTGGCAAGGTGTTATTAATTGGGTGAATGATGCCAGCACCGATTTATCTGTGAGATAAATATGCTTGCTGATCTGAAGCGACTTTGGTTGTTGCCCCCGTTTCGCACATTATTAACCGCACGAATAATTTCAAATCTTGGGAATGGTTTAGGACCAATCGCATTGGCATTCGGCGTATTGGGTTTGGAAGATGCAACTGCTTCTTCATTAAGTATTGTCATGGCTGCACAAATGGGACCCATGGTTTTGTTCATGCTGTTTGGTGGAGTAATCGCGGATAGATTTCCGCGCGCTCTAGTCGTTGGTGTTTCCGACATGTTCTTAAGTGGTTTTGTTATTGCAAATGGCTACATGTTAATCAATGGATCGGCGACGGTTTTTAGTCTGGCTGTCATTGCATTTATCAGCGGTTCATTAAACGCATTATGGTGGCCGGCATTTGCAGGATTAATTCCAGAAATTGTCGACGAAGAAGATTTGCAGTCTGCTAATGCTGTTGTTGGCTTAGGCGCAAATGGAGCAAATATTGCTGGGACTGTTGCAGGCGGAATCATTGTTGCTGGAATTGGTGCGGGCTGGGCAATGGTTGCCGATGGAATTAGTTTCCTGATTGCTGGCTTATTAGTTTTCACGCTTCGCAAGTATGGAAAAACTCGAATTCAAACCGAGCATTCACCAACTGTTTACGGCGACCTGGTTCATGGCTGGAAAGAATTTATAAGTCGCAGTTGGGTTGTTGCAGTTGTTGCGGGCTATGCGATTCTCAATATGATTTTTGAAAGTGTTTTTGCAGTTGTTGGTCCCGTACATGCTGAACAAGAGCTCGGTGGCCCAAAGCCTTGGTCCTGGATTTTGGCGGCACTCTCAGCCGGAATGGTTGCGGGAGTTTTAGTCTCGTTAAAAGTTCGACCAAAGCACCCGTTGGTGATTGCACTTAGCGCACAGGTTGCTGTCGCGTTGTGGATTTTGACTATGGGTGCGACTAACTGGATTCCACTAATTATGATCAGCGCCTTCTTTGCTGGAATTGCATTCGATTTCTTTTTTGTCCTGTGGCAGACCGCAATGCAAAGCAATATTCCACGCGAGTCACTTTCAAGAGTCACCTCCTATGACGCGTTTGGTTCGCTGGCTCTGGCACCATTGGGGTTGATAGTGGCTGGACCGATAACTGAAAAGTTTGGATCTTCGACAACCCTGATTTATATGGGCGTCATATTCATAGTCATCTTGGCCGTAATGATTTCGGTTCCTGCAGTGCGCCAACTTGAGGGCAAATCCGCAGAATTAGAGGAAAATTCCGCAAAACCCCATATTTCGTAAATTTTTGGTCTAAAAAACCCACTAAATCGGGGTTAAAGCCTCAACCTACGGTTGCGTAGGTTACGCTAGCGTAGGTTACGTTACCGTAGCCAACGAGAGGTTTTGGAGACTTCATGAACAACCTGGGCTTGCCACCAATTATTCAAGGTGGCATGGGTGCGGCCGTATCTTCTTGGTATTTAGCGCGCACTGTCGCAAACGAGGGACAACTCGGTGTCGTCTCAGGTACTGCTTTAGAAACAGTCGTAACTCGTCGCTTGCAAAATGGCGATGAAGGTGGCCACATGCGCGAGGCACTTGCGCACTTTCCATATCCAGAAGTTGCCGAAGAAATCTTGGCGAAGTTTTATAAACCAGAAGGACGCCAAGGCAAACCATTTCGTCCGATGCGTCGCTTGAGCTTAGAGGCGCACAAAGAACACGATCAACTTGCAGTTGCTTCAAACTTCGTTGAAGTTTGGCTTGCCAAGCAATCGGGTAACGGAAAAGTTGGCATTAACTTTTTAGAAAAACTTCAGACTGCAACACCTGCTGCGCTCTACGGCGCGATGCTTGCTGGCGTCGATGCAATTTTGATGGGAGCTGGAATTCCTCGAGAAATTCCACAACTGATGACGGACTTTGCGCAAGGTAAGTCGGGTCATCTGAGTATTGATGCAGATCGCCCAGCCGGAGTTGCTGCACCTATTTTAGAATTTGATCCACTTGAGTCATTTGGTAAAGCACCAGAACTACCTCGTCCAGCTTTCTTAGCAATCGTTACTGCCGAAGTCCTTGCTTCTTATTTGGCTCGCGATGAAATAACACGACCAGACGGATTCGTTGTCGAGCACTTCATGGCGGGTGGACACAACGCACCACCTCGCAAACTTCAGGACACAGAAACTGGTTACGGTCCAAAAGACGAAGCAAACATTCCAAAGGTCGCTGATGTTGGTTTGCCATTCTGGCTAGCTGGCGGACGCGCAACACCTGAGTCTGTTGCCGAAGCAGTTTCTCTAGGCGCAGAAGGCGTGCAAGTTGGTTCGCTATTTGCCTTAAGTAATGAATCAGGTTTACTTCCGGAGTACCGCGAACAAATGTTGCAGGCCGCCCGCGAAGGTAACTTGCGAGTTCGTACCGATCACCGCGCCTCACCAACGGGTTTCCCATTCAAGGTTGTAGACCTGCCTGGCACTGTTGGAAATGCGGAAATTTACAAAGCGCGACCACGTCTTTGCGATCTTGGTTACTTACGTTCTAGTCATATTGATGAAGCGGGCAAGGTCAGTTACCGATGTGCCGCAGAACCAGATAGTCCGTACTTGAAAAAGGGTGGCGATGAAGCCGACCTGGAAGCTCGCATCTGCTTATGCAATGGACTAGTTGCAGCAGTAGGTCTTGGTCAAGAACGACCAGATGGTTATAAGGAAGCACCGCTACTTACTTTGGGCGCGACCACAAGTGATGTTGAAGGAATGTTGAAAGAGTTCCCAACTGGTTGGAGCGCGGTCGACGTAATCAATCGACTGAAGCTTGGACTTCCAGTTGGAGCAAACGCTTAGTTTTAGTGAGCGTTTTTCGCGCGAGCGATTGAAGCAAGCACTTCAGCTTCAGCTTCAGCACGATCGCCCCAAGTCGCGCCTTCAACTGACTTACCTGGTTCAAGGTCTTTGTAAGTTTCAAAGAAATGCTGAATTTCAAGGCGCTCGAATTCCGGCATGTCACCGATGTCTTGCAAACTCAATTTGCGTGGATCATGAGCTGGAACACACATGATCTTGTCGTCTTCGCCAGCTTCATCACTCATACGGAACATTGCGATCGCGCGGCATCGGATTAATACGCCAGGAAAAGTTGGTTCTTCAATTAGCACCAGCGCATCTAATGGATCGCCATCTTGGCCAAGTGTGCCTTCGATGTAGCCATAATCACGCGGGTAACGAGTAGCAGTGAAAAGCATGCGGTCAAGGCGTAAGCGCCCGGTTTCATGATCAACTTCGTACTTATTGCGGCTACCACCAGGAATCTCAACTAGTACGTCAAACTCAAGTGCCATGATGCCCCGCCATTTCTAAATGTTTTCTTTATCGCCAGAATCGATATCGTCAGAATCGATACTGACATTCTAGGGCCAGCCAGACTGCGTAGAGTCAGAGCATGATCAACCTGGAACTTCGACAAGGGCTCATTGCCAATCTTGCGGACTTAGAGGCCGGAGATTTGGTTTTTGTTGGCTGCAGTGGTGGCGCCGACAGTCTGGCGTTAGTGAAATGCGCGGTTCATGTTGGTAAAGAAAAAACGCTCTCGGTTGGTGCCATTGTTATCGACCACCAGATTCAAACAGACTCGGCAAAAACAGCTCAAGCCGCAGCCAAGGCCGCAAGTGAGCTTGGTGCTGACCCAGTTTTGATCGTGAATGTTGAAGTTGCAACCGGTGCTGGTTCAGGTGGCATGGAAGCCGCCGCTCGCAACGCCCGACGTACTGCATTTGGCAATGTTGTTAAGGAACACAATGCAAAGGCCGTGTTGCTGGGCCACACTTTGGAAGATCAAGCCGAAACCGTGCTACTTGGTTTAGCACGTGGCTCAGGTGCACGCTCGCTTTCGGGTATGCGAGCCATTGAAGGAATTTATCGTCGACCATTTCTAGGAATTGATCGATCAGTTGTGCGCGCGGAAGTCAGTAACTTAGAAGTTTTTGAAGACCCACACAATAGCGACACTAAGTTCTCGCGAGTTCGGGTGCGAAACACAATTTTGCCAATGCTGGAATCCCAATTGGGACCGGGAGTAACTCAAGCATTGGTCCGTAGCGCTGATTTACTACGCGATGATGCAGACGCACTTGATGCGCTGGCGCGCTTTGAAATCACTCGAGTGGGCGATGATGTCAATTTGATTGGCGCATTACCTCGGGCCATTCGGTCCAGAGTCATCCGCCAACTTGCAATCTCTAACGGTTGCTCTATCAATGACTTGACTAGGGACCATGTGCTGGCGATTGATGCCTTAATTACAAATTGGCACGGGCAAGCCGCGCTAAATTTGCCAGGCGGTGTGAACGTTGAAAGACGACATGAAAGACTTACGTTCTATCGACCTTAGAAATCTAGGAGCAATGCGTGGACGCAGCACAAATTGGAAATGAATTAACGAGCATCGTTTTGACGACTGAGCAAATCGATACCCGGATTCGTGAGATTGCTGCCGAGATAGATAAAGATTATGCGGGTGCCGACAAGCCAGTGTTAATGGTGGGCGTACTTAAGGGTGCGGTCATGGTTATGGCTGATTTAGCTCGCGCAGTTTCAATTCCGGTGGAATTTGATTTCATGGCTGTTTCTTCATATGGCTCTGGCACGAAGTCCAGTGGCGTTGTACGCATCATTAAAGATTTAGATATTGATTTAGCTGGCCGCGATGTTCTAATTGTCGAAGATATTTTGGACTCAGGTTTAACGCTTTCTTGGTTAATCAAGAATCTAAAATCACGTAATCCAAAATCCATTGAAGTAATGACCATGATGCGTAAGCCAGATGCAATCAAGATTGAAGTTCCAGCAAAGTACATCGGCTTTGATATTCCAAATGAATTTGTTGTTGGCTTTGGACTTGATTACGCCGAGAAGTACCGCAATCTGCGCGAAGTTGGAGTTCTAGCTCCACATGTTTACGGCGGAGAATAACGCGTAAAAAATTAAAGACCCCTCGCGTACCCGAAAGAGCCTGCTTATCCTTGCTGCCTTCCGGCCCTGGGGAGGTTCACAGGTTTACGCCACGCGAGGGGCTGTTACTAATTCTAGTTAGATAATTACTCGCTTGATTTCGCCTTTAAATTGGCATTCGAATATGTATCTTGCAGACGATTGTAAAGTGCATCAAACCAGCCATCTTGTTCTAAGCCAGTTCGATTGCGGAAATTCAATCCACCTGGGGTCTCGTGTTCAACCGGCAAATGAGCAAGCTCTGCGTCGGTTGCTGCCTGACCTTCAATTGCTAGACCTTCAAGAAGTGAGCGCACATATTGTGAAGCTGTGTCATGAGCTATCCCGTTATCTTCAGTCCACTTAATAACTGTGTTTTGAATAGTGAAATATGTAGACATAACTGCTGATGTAATGCTGAGAATTCGAATCTTCGATTCATCTTCCATGATCACGATGTCACCAAGTCCGGCAAATTCCCGAACAACGTCAGGATGTGATGGGCAAATAACTAGTGGTCCCTTGTGATGAACAATTGCTGGCAGTGGAATTAACTGACTTACTTGTGTTGCCGGCGCTGTCAGTTTTGCAATTCCACTTGGGGGAGTTCCAGCGATAAAGCTAGCGATGATCTGATCTTCCCGAAATGTTAGATCTGCTAAGGCTTCATCAACCTGGTTAGGCAACATGCTGATCACAACCATGTCACTGGCATCGACAACTGCTTGGTTAGATTCCAGGCGAATGCAGTGTTCAAACTTGGCAGCCAACTCGGTGGATCGTTTTTCGCCACGAGGAGATAAGTAAACCGTTTCTTGCGCTCCACCTCGAGAAGCCATCGCCTCAATAACTGCAGTTGATACGGTGCCAACACCTAAGAATCCAATTTTCATAGTTGATTCTCTCGCATAACAAGAAAAGAACACCCAAAAGGATGTTCTTTTCTTACAGCGGAGGATAGGGGATTTGAACCCCTGAGGGCTTTCACCCAACTCGCTTTCCAAGCGAGCGCCATAGGCCACTAGGCGAATCCTCCGTGGACGAGATTACCTGCTATCCCGATCTAGGTGTTAATCAAGAGAAGGAATCAGTAATGAGACTCTAGAAAACTTCTAAGCCAAAGCTATGGAGCACGAGTCGGTCCCCTGTTCCTGCCTTGCAGGAACAGCAAATCAATAAATACAGGGGACGACGCGGAATGCCTTTGGCGTAGAACGTTTTCTAGAGGCGCCAAACCAAGGAACCATAGTTAAAGAATCCGCCAGATACTCAATAGATCGACAGTCAGGGCTACCGACTACTCTCTTACATATGTCCTTGGCTCTTTACCGAAAGTACCGACCTGGTCAGTTTTCTGACGTAATCGGGCAAGAGCACGTCACGGGACCACTTTCGCGGGCGCTGAATAGTGGAAACATCAACCACGCATATTTATTTACCGGCCCGCGCGGTTGCGGCAAAACTTCTTCGGCCCGCATCATGGCTCGATCCATGAATTGCGAACAAGGGCCAACTTCGAACCCTTGTGGTGTTTGCCAGTCTTGTATCGACTTAGCCCCAAATGGCCCGGGCTCGATCGACGTTATCGAAATTGATGCGGCTACTTATCGCGGCATCGACGATGCGAAAGAATTGCGCGAACGGGCAGTTTACGCACCGGTTCATGCCCGGTTTAAGGTTTACATTATCGATGAGGCCCATCAGCTAACGCGCGATGCATTCAACGTGCTGCTCAAACTAGTTGAAGAGCCGCCACCACATTTACGATTTATCTTTGCGACAACTGAACCAGACAAAATTATTCCAACACTGCGTTCGCGCACACATCACTATCCATTCCGATTAGTTTCTGCAAAAACTTTGGCGCAACACATGGCGTTGATGTGTGAACGTGAAGGCATCGAAGCAGATCCTGCCGCTCTCGCACTTGTTGCTCGCGCTGGCGCTGGTTCAGTTCGCGATGCGCAATCGGTATTGGGCCAAGTAATTGCCGGATCTGGACCAGAAGGCGTAACTTACGCAGACACCGTTGCCCAACTTGGATTTACTGACGAAACCCTGTTGAGCCAAGTTGTTGTTGCGATTGCAAACGGTGATGGTGCATCACTATTTACATTGATCGAACAAGTTGTCACTTCAGGTCACGAACCTCGTCGTTTTGCGAATGACTTATTAGATCACTTGCGTGACTTAGTTGTTGTAACTCAAGTTCCAGACGCAGCGACCTCTGGATTATTTGATATTCCAAATGAACAAATCGATGATCTAGTTAGCCAGGCCAAGTTATTCACGCCGGCTCAATTAGTTCGAGTAGCTGACCTAGTCAGTTCAGGGTTATCTGAACTTCGCGGCGCTGCATCACCAAAGTTACAGCTCGAGTTATTGGCCGCCCGGTTAGTCACTAATGAAGTAACACAAGATTTGATCAACCGCGTCGAAAAACTTGAGCAAGATGGTCCGCGAGTTTCAAGCGCTGCACCAGTCCCAACCCGCGCTCGAGTTGCCGCAGAACAACCAGTAACGCAACAGGTTGAATCAGTTAGCGAGCCTGAATCTGTCGTAGCAAAGACACCACCACCACGTCCAAAAGTTTCAACCACACCAGCACCGATGAAACCGTCACAAGTTACCGCTGCAGCTACGCAAAAAGCAGAAGAGAAGTCTGCGGCAGAACCTGCAACGCTTACTGGTCCCGTTTCTTTCGAACAAATTCGTGAAGCTTGGCCAGCAATTCTGCAAACTCTAGGCAGTCAAAGTCGAGTAGCTGGCATTGTCATGGTTGATACTGCACCAGTTTCTTTTGGCGAAGACAAAGTTTTAGCTGTGGCCTTCCCAAATTCAAACACAATGAATAATGCAGTCAAGAGTGGTCATGATGATCGCTTGCGTTTAGTGATTCAAAATCTGTTTCATGTTGATGTGCGAATTGATCCAACAGTAGATCCGAATCGCGCAGTTGCAGCAAAACCAAAGAAGGAAGCAGCGACCGACGCTGGCGATGCTTCGCCGGATGACGAAACAACACCTTCTCGATCTTCAATCGATATCATCACCAGCTCACTTGGTGGACAAGTTATTAGTGAAAGTTCACGCGAAGTATGAGCAACATTTATGAAGGCATAGTTCAGGACTTGATCGATGAACTTGCCAAGCTTCCAGGCGTTGGACCCAAAGGTGCGACGCGAATCGCATTCCACTTACTTGCAACTGACAGCGCTGATGTAACTCGCTTAGCAACGGTGTTGGCAGAAGTTAAAGACAAAATAAAGTTTTGCCGAACTTGTTACAACGTTGCGCAAGATGATCTTTGTCGAATCTGCGCCGATACTCGCCGAGATGAAACCGCAATTTGTGTAGTTGAAGAACCAAAGGATGTTTTAGCGGTAGAACGCACCCGCGAATTCCGAGGCAGGTACCACGTACTAGGTGGCGCAATCAGCCCGATTGACGGCGTTGGGCCCGATGACCTTCGAGTCACTGAACTGATGACTCGCCTGGCCGATGGCGCAATTGTTGAGATCATCCTTGCGACAGATCCAAATCTCGAAGGTGAAGCCACCGCCACTTACTTAACAAGGCTGATTTCACCGCTAGGAATTAAGGTAACCAGGCTCGCATCTGGTTTACCTGTCGGTGGAGACCTTGAATATGCCGATGAGGTCACTTTGGGACGAGCGTTTGAAGGTCGACGCCAAGTCAGTCCCTAGTTCTTTACGCCTAAATTCCGTTTTCAATTTGGGTGGGGATTTTAGACTGCAAGATTCCATTTAGACTTATGTTCTATGGGCTTAATTGTCGCTAAATTCGGTGGGTCATCCGTTGCGGATGCTGCTGGAATTTTGCGTGTAGCCAAGCGAATCGCAGACACCAAAAGAGCCGGCAATGAAGTCGTCGTCGTAGTTTCGGCAATGGGCGACACCACTGACGATCTAATTGATTTAGCCAAACAAGTTTCACCAAATCCGCCAGGTCGCGAACTAGATATGTTGCTGACGGCAGGTGAGCGAATTTCGATGGCTGTTCTTGCAATGGCAATAAATGATCTTGGTTTTGAAGCTCGTTCCTACACCGGGTCGCAAGCCGGTTTGATTACTGATTCAACTCATGGCAAAGCACGAATTGTTGACGTGACACCAGGAAGAATTCAAGAAGCACTTCGCGAAAATGCAATTCCAATCGTTGCCGGATTCCAGGGTGTATCCCAAGCTACAAAAGACATCACGACTCTTGGTCGCGGTGGATCAGATTTAACCGCTGTCGCTCTGGCGGCCGCACTTTATGCAGATGTTTGTGAAATTTATACAGACGTCGATGGAATTTTTTCAGCAGATCCACGCTTAGTACCAAAGGCTAGACAAGTTCCTCGAATTACATATGACGAAATGATGGAGCTTGCGGCGGCTGGCGCAAAAGTATTACACCTTCGTTGCGTTGAATACGCAAAGCGTTTTGATTTACCAATTCATGTTCGATCTTCGTTCTCTGAAAAAGAGGGAACGTTTGTTATTGCTGATCTAAACGATCAGTCCAAGTTAAAGAAGTTGTCCAAAGTAGGAGCAATTATGGAACAACCAATCATCGCCGGCGTCGCACATGATTTAGGAGATGCCAAGATCACAGTCGTTGGCGTTCCAGACCGGCCAGGCATGGCTGCTGCAATATTCCAAGCAGTTGCTGACTCCGGTATCAACATGGACATGATTGTTCAAAACGTAAGTGTTCACGAGTCTGGCGCAACGGACGTAACTTTTACGTGCCCACGTGCAGATGCTGCAAAAGCCGAACTTGCACTTCGCCGGATTGAAAAAGACGTCAACTTCAAAGACATCGATACCGATGAAAATATCGCAAAGATCTCTCTGGTCGGAGCTGGCATGCGTTCCCACCCAGGTGTTTCGGCAACTTTCTTTAAGGCAATTGCCGATGCTGGCGTAAACGTAGAAATGATTTCAACTTCGGAAATTCGCATCTCGGTTGTAACTCGCGCTGAAGATGCCGAAAAAGCAGTCACTGCGATTCACACTGCATTTGGTTTAGATGCTGACGGCGAAGCCGTTGTCTATGGCGGAACAGGACGTTAAGTAATGACTAAGAAACCAACGCTGGCCGTAGTCGGTGCGACCGGAGCCGTTGGCACGGTGATGCTTGATTTGTTATCCACTCGCCCTGATGTCTGGGGAGAGATAAAGCTCCTTGCTTCAGCTCGCTCAGCCGGAAAAGTACTTCAGGTCAGAGGCCAAGACGTGGTTGTCGAGGAACTTACTGAAGCAGCTTTTGATGGTGTGGATGTTGCAATGTTCGATGTGCCGGATGAGATCTCAGCAAAATGGGCACCAATTGCTGCAGCTAAAGGTGTAATTGCAGTTGATAACAGTGGTGCTTTCCGCATGGATGCTGATGTGCCACTTGTTGTTCCAGAAGTTAATGCGGATCAAACTCGTAATCGTCCACGTGGAATTATTTCAAATCCAAACTGCACAACCCTTTCCATGATCGTGGTTGTAGGCGCACTTGAAAAAGCATTTGGTGTCAAAGAACTTGTTGTTGCTTCCTACCAAGCCGCTTCCGGTGCTGGTCAGGGTGGCATCGATGCACTACATGAGCAAGTAGATGCTGTTGCGGGTAAGAATCTTGGAAATGAAACTAAAGACGTTCGTAATGTCATAACTAAGAACGATGTGTTCCCTGCGCCACTTGCATTAAATGTTGTGCCATGGGCTGGTTCACTTTCCGAAAATGATTACACCAGCGAAGAGCTTAAAGTTCGTAACGAGTCTCGAAAAATTCTTGGTAAGCCAGAATTGAAAGTTCACGCAACTTGCGTCCGTGTGCCAGTTGTGACAACTCACTCACTTGCGGTACATGCCGTACTTGACCGCGCAGTCACTGCTGATGAAGTTCGGGCGCTTCTTGAAAACGCCGAAGGTGTTCTTGTAGTCGATGATCCTGAAAACAAAATTTTCCCAACACCGATTGATGTCGTGGGAACGGATCCAACTGTCGTTGGTCGAATTCGAGTTTCCAAAGAATATCCAAATGAAATTGATTTCTTTGTTTGTGGCGATAACTTGCGCAAGGGTGCAGCTTTAAATACGGCTCAGATTGCTGAAGTAGTTGCTAAGGAATTCAGCTAGTTAGATTTTGCACTCAGCGTGATTAGCGTTGCCTCTGGTCGACAAGCAATTCGAACCTGAGCAAATGGGGAAGTTCCAACTCCTGCAGAAACATGCAATGGCATCTTGCTTTCGCCAAAGTGAGACAGTCCCTTAGCTTGACCTTGCGGTAAGTCACAGTTCGTCACAAGTGCACCATAAAACGGAATACATATTTGCCCACCGTGAGTATGTCCGGCTAAAACTAAATCTGCCTTGTCAGTTTCGAAACTTTTCAAAACTCTGCGATAAGGAGCATGTGTTACTCCAAAAGCAAAAGCATTCGATTCAAACGCCCCAGCAACAGCGGCGTAGTCATCTTTGTTTATGTGCGGATCGTCCGTCCCACGGAAGTGAATTTTCACGCCATTGATTTCGGTAACACTTTGCTTATTGTTTAGGTCGAGCCAACCTGCGTCAGTTAGCTCATCTACTAGATCAGAAGTTGGAAGCGCAGCGCCTTCGGCGATAATCTGCCGATCCTTTTTAAAGTACATCAACGGATTCTTGAATGTCGGAGCGAAGTAATCATTACTTCCTAATACAAAGGCACCAGGTAAGTCCAGCAATTCATTCATGGCCTCGACGACAGCGGGTACTGCAAGTTGATGAGCTAAGAAATCTCCAGTTCCAACCACAAAGTCAGGTTCAAGTTTTGCCAGTGATTTAACCCAATTGATTTTTCGAGTTTGGGAGGGCGTGATGTGAAGATCGGATATGTGAAGTACCCGAATTGATTCGCTGCCCGCAGGAAGTAATGCCAGATCAAGACTTCGAACTTTAAAGGCTTGTGCCTCAGCCAGCCCGTATGTCAGGGTTCCTGCGCCGGTAACACCGACAGCAAGCGCTGAATTAGCCAGAAACCCCATGCTTCCAAGCATTACACGGATCGATGGCTTCACAAGTGCACAAATTGCCCATAGGCTTGGGTTCTCCACTTCTTCCCTAGGAGGCGAATTATGTCTACTGACGACACAGTTAATGACGCGCGCTCCCAAAAGTGGGATCCATTAACTGCGCCAGTTTGGGATTTAAGTGATGTTGACGAGCCAACTTTGGCTCCACCAATCGATCAGTTCATGCCAATTGATGAAGACACCATGATCCGACGTAGGCCACCACTTCCACCTGATGCAGATGAAATTATCCGCGGTGAATACACCGGTTGGGTGCCACTGATTAAACCAGGTGAAAGTTTAGAAGAAGCTAAGTCACGCGAAGCAAAACTCGAATCCGATATTTCACGTTTTGTCCAAAATGTCGACACGGATTCCTGGGCGCCGATCGAAGTTGTCGTTGCTGACCAAGCCGAATTCATTTCGCCAAAAGATTTAGCATCCGATACCGTCGAGAGCGTGAGAGAACCAGTTATTGAAGTCAGACCATATGACTTTCCAACTGAAATTGTGCCTGACCCAGATTTTGTAGTTTCACCAGCAGAGGCCTTAGAAGAAGCGCGACGTCGTATTGCTCAAATGCGAGCAAGTTTGCAAACGAACATCAATCGAGTTTCACAAAGTTTTGACCATCCAATTTTTTCTCCGATTGAAGTTTCAGTTCAAGAGGCACCACCATTTGTGCCAGCTGCGCAAACTGTAGTTCCACCTACCGTTCCGACAGATCCAAACCCAATTCCTGTTGTTGCAGTAACGGATGAACCAAAATCATTTGAATCTTTATTTGAAACTGATGTCGATGCTGCTGTCGAGGCTCCAACATCGCAACCAACTTTTGTACCAAGTGCGCCATCGCATCAAGAAGCTCCACGAGTTGAGTCAGTTAAAACTGAAGTTCGGGAAGAACCAAGAGTGTTTACCCAATCAACGCAGCAGTCTTCGCCAACCATCATCATTGATGAAGCGGCGGACCAGACTCATTCATTAGAGCTGGTAATCATGCGTGATGAAATCAAGGACCTGCGCGATCGACTTGATTCATCTCAGAAATTAATTGAGAACCTGATGGTTCGCCTTGCCGACCTAGCTGAACTTGCGTTGAAGCGAAAAGACTAACGGTCTGCGTCACCAGTAATAAACGGCATACTTGCCACAACTGCATCAAAATCTTTTCGATTCGATCCTGGCAATACGTTTGCCAACGCCAATACTGTGTGCAAACTAGCGGGCCGGAGTTTTAGGCGATACGGCATTTTGTCATTTCTTGAAACCAAGAACCAGGATGCGATTCCCAGTGGTGTTTCAATACTGTGTTCGTAGCTTCCTTCTGGAACTCGAACTACTTTTGGCAATAAAACATTTACTTCGTCAGCGAAGTGAAAAGTGCAGGGCTCATTCAGTTCCGAAATCATCGCCAGTGAAATTGTTATCTCATCCACTAGCTGCAATATTCGAGCACTCACATCACCTGAAGTTTGTAAGGCAACCGCAAAACTTTCGAGTTCGGAGTATTTAAGTCCTAATGTGGTCTCACGCAAATCAATGGCGTATCCACTTGCTCGAGCAACGGGGCCACTGATTGCACCTTCAATTGCTTGCGCTTTAGTCAAAACCCCAACTGATTCATATTCAGCAACAAGTCCGAGCCAATTTGTTTCCAAAATTATCTGGGCAGTGTCAAAGCAAAGATGCTGCACTTCTTGTAACCACTCTGCCGTCGGTGCATGTGTAAGTCCGCCGATTCGAGTCAACATTGGGTGCATTCGACTGCCGGTGTAAACGCGATAGTGATTTACCCAAAGTTCGCGAGACTTTCTTAAGTTCTCAGTTAGTTGCTGGTCTTGCCAAGGAAATCCAGCCAAGAAGGCAAGGTGTGACGTAACCCGATTGAATTCCAGCAGAAGTGTCCGAAACCACTGGGCAGCTTCTGGAACTTCCATGCCAAGCGCGGTTTCAATTAACTGGGCCACTCCAACTTCGCCTGAATACGCACTGAGCCACTCATGCCGATTAGCAAGAGCGATCACCTGTCGATAGTCCCGAGACTCAAAAAGCTTTTCGGCTCCGCGGTGCATTGACCCAAGAATTGGTTTTGCAGACGTTATTAAGTCGTCTTCGTATTCACAATCAATTCGTAACATTCCGTGGGTAGCGGGGGCATGCAACGACAAGTTCGATGTGAAATCAGATCGAGCCGTATCTAGGGGAGAGACTCCCACTCTGCTGCGCTCAACCACGGGACTTATCGTGTCATACCCCTGGTCATTTATCGATTTATTCGACATTTAGAAAGTTGCTACTAGTCTTATTACGTGGTCAACACGATGGCCGAGAGCGATGAGCCTTGGACCGAAAAACCTCCACGCCTTGACGTTGGCGTAGTCGGAACTGGCAGAGCTGGTTCCGTTTTAGGTGCTGCCCTAAAACGTGCCGGACACAACATTCGAGCTTGTACTGCAGTTAGCGATATCTCAAAACTTAGAGCGGAATCACTTTTGCCGGGAGTTCCGGTTACTTCGATTGATGAAGCAGTTAAAGACCGCGATCTAATTTTGTTAACTGTGCCAGACGATGTGCTGGGCCAGGTTGTTAATGGCCTTGCCGCTACCAATGCAGTAAGCCCCGGAACTTTTGTTATGCATGCTTCCGGTAGATACGGAATTGAAATTCTTCGACCATTAACAGATCAGGGATGTTTGCCACTAGCACTTCACCCAGTGATGACATTTACCGGAACCAGTATCGACTTAAACCGATTATCTGCTTGCCCATTTGGAATTACCACAGTCCAGACTTTGCGCCCAGTCGCTGAAACTTTGGTTGTAGAAATCGGGGGCGAACCAATTTGGGTGCCAGAAGAAAATCGTGGGCTCTATCACGCAGCACTTACTTTTGGGGCAAACAATTTGATGACACTGGTAACTCAAACGACTGAGTTACTTGAAGCAGCTGGAATTACAAATCCCGAAGACTTAGTTGCCCCCCTGTTGGGCGCAGCCTTAGACAACGCGTTGCGAAATGGTGACGCAGCAATCACCGGCCCTGTTGCGCGCGGAGATGCTGGCACAGTTCGGGAACACCTGCGCGTACTCGCTAACTTTGACCCAGCAGTGACACAGGCCTATCGAGCCATGGCTCGGCTAACTGCAATTCGGGCACTAGCTTCAGGCACATTACAACCACAGTTGGCCGAAGAGCTATTAATCGTTTTGGCAGATGAATCATGACAACGCCAAAAGTTCTGATAACCGTCGCTGAAGTTGACGATTGGGCTAAACAAGATTCGATACCAATCGCGGCGGTATTGACCATGGGAGCCTTACATCAAGGCCATGCCGAGTTAGTGAGATATGCAAAAGCAAATACTCCAGCTGGCACTCGAGTGATTGCCACAATTTTTGTGAATCCCACGCAATTTAATAGTTCGTCCGATCTTGCCGAATACCCTCGCACCCTGGATTCCGATATAGAGATTTTACGAACTGCAGGAGCGGATGCAGTTTTTGTTCCGGATGTGTCACAGATGTATCCCGATGGACTTGAAGTAGATCCACCTATGGAACCTGGATCAATCGGGGAAGCACTGGAAGGCAAAGCCCGCCCAGGACACTTTCGAGGAATGTTAACTGTGGTTCATCGCTTACTTTCAATTACGCACGCCGACTATTCATTCTTTGGCGAGAAAGATTTTCAACAACTAACTCTGGTCAAAGCCATGGTGGATCAGATAAAAATGCCAATTGAGATTATTGGAGTTCCAACCGTACGAGATGAATTTGGTTTAGCGCTTTCCAGTCGAAACCGACGACTTTCATCTAATGCGATCGAACAGGCGAGATTCATTCCGATAGCAATGAATAAAGCAGCAGAAGTCTTTTTGACATCAGGTTCAGTTACAGATGCCGAAGCTGCCGGTAAAGAGATCTTGGAACAAAGTGGTGAATTTGATATTGATTACTTCGAAGTCAAATCAAATGATTTATTTTCGCTTCCAACACCGGGCAACGCCCGAGTTTTCGCGGCAGTAAACATCGAAGACGTAAGACTGATCGATAACCTCGAGATAACAAAGTAGGAAAACATGCTGTTAGCAATTGATGTCGGAAATACGAACACGGTTCTTGGATTGTTTGCAGGTGACCAGTTAGTTTCGTCGTGGCGAACCAAGACCGACAGTCGCGAAACGGCAGATGAGTTAGCCCTAAAGTTCAAAGCAATACTTAGCGATTCACCCGACGTTACTGGGATTGCACTTTGCTCAACAGTTCCAGCAGTACTACGCGAGATGCGAACTATGTTGAATAACTATTACCAAGATGTGCCGCAAGTAATTGTGGAACCAGGAATCAAAACTGGTGTTCCCGTGCTTACCGATAATCCCAAGGAAGTCGGCGCAGATCGCATTGTTAACTCGCTGGCGGCTTTCACTTTGTATGGCGGTCCAGCGATCGTAGTTGACTTTGGAACTTCCACGAATCTAGATGTGATTTCGGCTAAGGGTGAGTTCCTAGGGGGAGCCTTGGCACCTGGAATTGAAATTTCGATCGATGCACTTGCCGCACGCGCAGCGCAATTGCGAAAAGTTGAGTTGATTGCGCCCCGCAACGTGATTGGCAAAAATACCGTAGAAGCTTTGCAATCTGGCGCGGTCTATGGGTTTGCTGGGCAAGTTGATGGCCTAGTAGATCGAATCGTCGATGAGTTGGGAACTCCGGTCAAAGCCGTGATTGCAACTGGAGGCTTATCGGCCATTGTGGTCCCAGAGTCCGAGACCATAACCCATCACGAGCCAGATCTGACCTTGATTGGTCTGCGTCTGATGTTCGAGCGCAACGCTTAGTACCGATAATCTTGGTCAATGACCACCGACTCGAATTCAGCTGCCGAAGAAGTAGATGACCTGCCTGAACAAATGCAGGTTCGTCACGAAAAGCGTGCGGCAATTTTAGCTAGTGGACAAGATGCTTATCCAGTTCGAGTTCCAGTAACTACGACGATTCCAGCGGTTCGAGATAAATATTCACACCTGGTCGCCGAGCAAGAAAGCGGCGAGACAGTAGGCGTTGCCGGTCGAGTGATGTTCATGCGCAACACCGGCAAACTTTGTTTCGCGCAATTGCAAGCTGGCACTGGCGAAACTATTCAAGCCATGCTGTCTTTTGATCGTGTCGGGGAAGAACAACTTGATGCCTGGAAAGGCCTAGTTGACATAGGCGATGTTGTCGCAGTCGTTGGCGAAGTAATAAGCAGCAAGCGTGGAGAACTTTCAGTAATGACCGACAGCTGGCACATGGCCGCTAAGGCATTACGACCACTTCCAAATCCACACACGCCACTCAGTGAAGAAACTCGAGTTCGCCAGCGGTATGCAGACTTAATCATGCGTGACACCGCTCGAACGGTTGCGCGATTGCGTCCAGCAACAATGTCCAGTCTGCGCGCAAGTTTTGCAAAGCGCGATTACATCGAAGTAGAAACTCCGATGCTGCAAACCATGCACGGTGGCGCTGCAGCGCGTCCGTTTGTTACGGCATCAAATGCCTTCGACATGCAATTGTTCTTGCGAATTGCACCCGAACTATTTCTTAAGCGTTGTGTTGTCGGCGGAATCGAACGAGTATTCGAGATTAACCGCAACTTCCGCAACGAAGGTGCTGACTCAACTCATTCCCCAGAGTTTGCAATGTTGGAGTACTACCAGGCTTATGCCGACTACAACGACATGGCTACCCTGACCAGAGAACTTATTCAGGAAGCAGCCATTGCTGTTCACGGAACTCTAAATTACGAACTTGTTGAGGGAGGAACTCGCGATCTTTCAGGCGAGTGGGATCAAATCTCAGTTTTCCCATCCGTAAGTGAAGCAATTGGCAAAGAGATCACACCAGAAACTCCAATTGAAGAACTCCGCAGGCTCTGTGCTGATGCCGGTATCACCCATGATCCAAAAGCAATTCACGGAAAGTTAGTGGAAGAATTGCTTGAGCATTATGTTGTTGAACATTTAAAGAACCCAACTTTTGTAATGGATTACCCAGTAGATACCTCGCCGTTAGTACGTGAACATCGAAGTCAAAAAGGCACAGCTGAAAAATGGGACCTTTACATTGACGGTTACGAAGCGGGAACCGGTTACTCCGAACTTGTTGACCCAGTCATCCAACGCGAACGCTTAATAGAGCAGTCTTCACTTAAAGCTGGTGGCGACGCCGAAGCAATGCAACTAGATGAAGATTTCTTGCGCGCACTTGAATACGGCATGCCACCATCTGGTGGAGTTGGCATGGGCATTGATCGTTTGCTAATGACCTTGACTGGTTTAAATATTCGCGAAA
>CAIYGJ010000159.1 GCA_903925705.1 uncultured Actinomycetes bacterium
GGCTTGTCTTTTGAAGCACCACAGCGACACAAGGAAAACGTTTCTTTATCGCTGATTACGTTCCCATCGGCACCGATCAGAGTTGCGCCATTAACGCGCAAAGATCCATTGGCACGAACTGTAATTGTTGGTTGTTCTTCAGACATGATGTCTCACTTTCCTTAGTTTTGAATTGACTTTAAAGCCACAGTGGCGGATTGCCAAGCGGTGAACCATCTGAGGTAACGAGTTTGTCGTCCGGCTCGCGACCCATTAACCAAGCAGCCAGACTTTGTGGAGTTCCAAAAATATCTGTCATACCGTTTTGATCCATGGTCCAGGTGTGATCTCCAGCAATTAAAAGTCGAAATTTGACTGACTCTTTGCGCTTTCCAGCGCTCACACTCTTCAACGTCTTTATCGACCAATCAAGAGTCCAGTCGTTTGCTTTATAGTCAAGATCCAAATCAACTAGGTGGACCAAGAGTTCGCGTTCGCGAAGTGTGGTCATTTCGTGTGGATGAACCCGAGAGCCATTTCCTAAAACAATTTCTTCGCTCAAGATAGGTCCAGTCATCAAACGATCCAGATTCGCTGCGAAAACTTTTGATTGCTCGAGGAAGTCTGCAATGATTTCGTTTCCTGGACGCTTTGCGTCGTTCTCAATATCTATTCCGCGCTGTTCAACGGACACATACATATCTTTTTGAACACCGGTAAGTGCCCATTCAATTAAGTTTGAAAGTCCGCGGGCATTGTTTGCAAGATGTGAAAGCACATGTCCTCGGGACCAATCTGGCAAGAGCGAATCGGCCGCAATATCTTCATTGCTCAGACCGCTTACGTATTTTGCGACCAAGGCTTCAGCGTTTGCTACTTCAATAACAGATGTGATCATGTTGCAACCGTACGGCAAAGATTGGCTAGTTATCGGATGCTTGCTCTTCCTCAGCTGAATCTGCCTCAACCTCGACACTGTTTGTGTGAATCGAGGCCAGGTTACGTCGACCTAACAGCCAGAAAACCACCGCGATAAGCGCAATTGCGAGTAAGACCAATAGCTGAGTGAAGTAATAAGGTCGTCCTTGATCAGCAACCCATCCGGCTGGACGGTAGGCATCACTAAACCACTTATCGCCAAAGCCAGGAGCAAGAAGCTGCAAAATACCAAAAGCAACTACTGCTGTTAGCCATATAGATACAGTGCGATGCGCTGGAACTCGGTATGGACGATGGGTATCTGGGAATTTATCTCGCAGTACCCAGAACGCAGGGAAGATTACTAGATAGTTGACCAAGGTCAGCGCAATCGCAAAACCTACAGCCACCCCGAAATATTTTGCGATGTCACCATCGTTTAACCGATAGCCAAGAATCAATATTGCACTGGCAATAACACCAGTGATGTTGTTTAGTCGCACTGGTGTGGCGTAACGAGGATTAGTGAAAGCGATCCAACGCGGACCCGAACCATCAAAGCAAGCCATAGCTAGATTTCGATTGGTTGCCATTAACCAAGTAACACCGGATGAAAAAATCGCAATGATGATTAGGACTCCCGCAAATGCACCAAGGTAGCTACCAGCACCACTTAAAGTAACGGTTCCATCTTCAGCAATACTTCCGCCATAAACCGTAAAAGCAGACTTCAGCGCATCAACAAATCCGGTTAGCCCTGTGACTTGCCCAATTGGTAAAACTAAAAGTACTGTCAAAATCGGTAACCCGTAAAGCACCATTGCTAGCGCCGAAGTTCTAAATGAGGCATACGGTAAATCGCGTTTTGCATGAGTCATTTCATCGCTGGCTGCGCTTACATTTTCTAAACCTAAAAATGCGAAAAGAATAATTCCAATCGTCGCGAGTAAACCATCAAAGCTCAAGCCAAAATCAGAGAAAGCAACGCCACGTAAACCATTTGCAATCCCAAACACGATCACAGTAATTGTGAACAACGGAATCAAAATCAA
>CAIYGJ010000160.1 GCA_903925705.1 uncultured Actinomycetes bacterium
ATAGTGATGCCTGTATCTTGATGACCGCTGACCTACAAGATCCACCAGAACAAATCCCAACCTTGATCAGAAAATGGGAAGAGGGTTTTGAAAATGTCTATGGCATAGTCACTGAGCGCCAAGGTACCGGACCAATTAGAACTTTCAATTCGAAAGCCTTCTACTGGCTAGCTGGAAAACTCACCGATAATCGAATTCCTAAGAATGCCAGTGACTTTAGACTTTTGGACCGTAAGGTCTATCAGGCCGTGCGAGACATGGACGAAAGAAATCGATTTGTGCGTGGACTTGTTGCTTGGGTTGGGTTCACTTCTGTTGGTGTGGAGATCGCTCGCCCACCAAGATTCGCCGGTGAATCTAAGGCTTACTCATTCCAAGTTATTGACTTAGCATTCAAGGGCATTTTTGCTCACTCCTACAAGCCTTTGAGAGTGATCACTGTGACTGGAATTTTGGTCAGCGTACTCTCCGTGCTTGGATTTGTTGGCTTAGCTTTGCGTTGGTTCCTGGTTGGCGTTCCTTTTGGTGGTTACGGAACCCTTGTGACAATTGCACTGTTTTCTTTCGGACTACTAACTTTCATGTTAGGAATCATTGCTGAGTATCTTGGCCTGATTTATGAGGAAGTAAAGAAGAGGCCAAACTACGTTATTGACCGTTGGTTGTCTTGATGAACCGTGTTGCAGTATTCGGCAGTTCCGGTGCTCTGGGAACGGCAATTTCAAATGACTTTGAAAGTTTGGGATATGATTCGATTCGATTAAGCAGTGGTCCTTCAACAGCGAATGTTGTTTCCACTCTGGACAAAAATTGGGTTGAGGTTGTAACTCAGCCTGGCAAACTCGATGCAGCTGTATGGGCTCAAGGTTTCAATCAGTCTGACAGCATCAATGAGTTTTCTATCGAAACTTTTAACAAGCACGTTGATGCAAATGTTTCATACATTCTTGACTCTCTACACAAACTCGTTTCAGCCGATGCATTTTCAAGTAATGCGCGGCTTGTTGTATTGAGCTCAATCTGGCAAGAGTCTTCCAGGGCAAACAAACTTAGTTACATGATTTCAAAGTCTGCACTTAAAGGACTCGTTACCAGTCTCTGCCTTGATCTGGGGAACAAAGGGATTAGCGTAAATGCCGTATTGCCCGGAGTTACCGATTCACCAATGACTCATCGCAACTTATCTTCGGAGCAAATTGCGCACGTGATTGAAGAAACACCACTCAACTTATTGCCAAAAATCGAAGAGGTCTCAAAGACAGTTACGTGGTTAGCTTCACCAGAATCGAGCGGAATAAATGGGCAATTCATAACAGTTGATAACGGTTGGACTCGATACCGAAATGTTTGAGATTCCCGTATCGAGCAAATTGGGTTCGTACACCATATACATAGACAGCAGTAGTAACCCAATTTCTGTGCCCGGAATTGCTATCGTCGATTCAAATACGAAGTCGCATCTAGATACCGAAAATTCAGCAAACCTAATTTTTGTCGAAGCATCAGAAGAGATTAAAACTCTGCCTTCGTGCGAATCGGTAATTCTAAAGCTGAATGATCTAGGTTTGAAGCGAAGCGATTCCATCAGCGCAATCGGTGGTGGCACAACTCAAGATCTAGCAACGTTGACTGCCAGCCTCTACATGCGCGGCATCCCATGGGTTTACTACCCAACAACCTTGATGTCGATGACAGACTCATGTATCGGCGGTAAATCGGCTATCAATGCTGGAGATAGAAAGAATCTGATTGGAAATTTTTACCCACCAAATGAAATCAAAATTAATACCAGATTCTTAGAAACAAACTCAAACATAGATATTGTTAATGGATTATCCGAGGCAGTGAAGATCTGTTTTGCGCGAGGAGTAGAGGCCTTTGAACATTACATCTCCATGCCTTCTGCGCTAAACCCTGGCAATGATGAGGGCACTGCGGGGTTGATTAACCACACATTAAGTACAAAAAAGTGGTTTGTTGAGATTGATGAATTTGATGTTAAAGAAAGACAACTTCTTAACTTTGGTCACTCATTTGCGCATGCTCTCGAGTCCGCTACTAAATATTCGATACCGCATGGAACCGCAGTTGGAATCGGCATGATTGCGGCACTTCGCCATCCAGAATCAAGTAGCTCCGACCGGTCAAAAGCGCTAATTGACTATTCACTTAAGATGCTTGACCTCACTAAAGAATCTATCGCACAGGGTATGAAGCAATTCGATGAGGCAAAATTTGTAACTGCCCTAGATCGTGACAAAAAGAATTCCAAAGAATACTTGCGTTTAGTTTTACTCAACAAAAACGACGAACTGGAACTAGTTTCGCTAGAGCGAAATGACCACCAACTTCAAACAGCACTTTCATCGTTAAAAGAAGCTATAAGTGAGGTCCTACTGTGAAATATTCAGATCAATTAGTTCAATGGCTCAAGAGTGAAGGCTACACTCACTGTTTTTTCGTGGCTGGTGGAAACATCATGCACTTGCTCAACTCCGTTCGCAATGAAATGACGTGTATTCCCTTTGTTAATGAAGTTGGGGCTGCAATTGCAGTTGAATCCTTTAATGAGACTTCAAAATTACAAAATGAAAAGGCATTCATACTAGTAACCGCCGGGCCAGGGCTAACTAATGCAGTAACTGGAATATCGGGAGCCTGGCTAGAAAGTCGGGAGCTTCTTGTAATTGGTGGTCAAGTCAAGAGCTCGGATTTAAAGCATAAGGATATGCGACAACGAGGAATTCAAGAGATTGATGGAGTTGAACTTGTGTCCTCTATTACCAAAGACGCAATTCGAATAACTAAACCAATTTCACGTGAATTGTTTTTGTCCACAGTCAAAAAGGGGAGCACTGGCAGAAAGGGTCCGGTGTTCATTGAAATCTGTCTCGATGCTCAAGCTAATCCGCCTATAGACGAAGTCACACCTAATCAAGAAGAGGGCTCGGCATCCAAGACTGCTCAGATCTTGGATAGCACGACCTTGGACTTGATAAAAAACTCAAAGCGCCCAGTGTTGCTCATCGGCGGAGGAGTGGGATTTGATTTCGCCCAGAGTCATGCAAATAAGTTTGCAAGTTTAGGTATTCCTATCGTCACAACTTGGAATGGCGCGGATCGGATTTCCTCAGATAACCCAATTTATTTTGGCCGCCCAAACACTTGGGGGCAGCGCTCTGCCAACATTCTGATTCAGCAATCAGATCTTGTATTAGCCGTCGGTACCAGACTCGGACTGCAACAAACTGGATTTGCTTGGGAAGATTTCGTTCCGAACGGAAAAGTAATACAGGTAGACATAGACAAGAGTGAACTCGAAAAGGGTCACCCAGCTATCGAGCACGGAATCAATATGGATGCGGCAGAGTTTCTTACGGCTCTTTTTGCAAGAACTAACGACTTAAGTCTCGACATTACGGAATGGATCGAATTCTGTAATTTCGTTAAGAGCGCTTTGCCTCTAAATGACTCTGAGAATGTAACCCGGACGGGATTTATTGATCCGTATCTGTTTGGAATGGCAATCGCCGGAGTAGCTAACTCTGATGCAGTTATCGTGCCTTGCAGTAGTGGAAGCTCTTTCACCGTGTTGATGCAAACACTTAGCCAAACCGCCTCTCAGCGAATAATCTCAAGCAAAGGTTTGGCGAGCATGGGATATGGACTAAGCACGGCTATCGGCAGTGCTTTTGCGAATCCCGGAAAACAGGTCTTCTTGGTGGAAGGTGATGGCGGATTTGCGCAAAACCTTCAGGAGCTCGGCACTGTCGCGGCAAACAACCTGCCAATCAAAATCTTTATCTGGGCAAATAACGGCTATGCCTCAATTCGCATGACTCAGAAAAACTACTTTGATGGGGCTTGGGTCGGTTGCGATTCGGAAACAGGCCTCGGGCTTCCAGATTTAGAGCTATTGGCTAAGACCTATGGGATTCCTTATGTTCAAATGACGGAAAACCTATTTAATGCCGAAAACATAGCAAATATTTTGACTACACCTGGGCCGGCCATCATCGAAGTACCGATTGACCCAGAGCAAACTTTTTATCCAAAGATTGCTTCTTCCGTTCAACCTGATGGGTCTATGAAGTCTAATCCGTTACACTTAATGAGTCCGGAGTTGCCGGAAAGCGTTGCAAATCTAGTCTTTAAATACCTCTAGAAAAACGGAGTACACCATGAATAAAACCGAACGCAAGATGTCAGAGATTCTTAAGCGCGGAAAGAATGAATTTGGTGTCGTAAGCATCAAGGCAGAATTTGAGGCTGAAGGCACTCGCGTAGATGAACTCTTGCGCTTGGTTGATATTGCAAGATCAGCTGATTTACCTATGACGGTAAAGATTGGTGGCTGTGAAGCGGTTCGAGATTTGCTTGAATCAAAGCAAATCGGTGTGCGATACGTCGTTGCGCCAATGGTTGAAACTCCATACGCACTAAGCAAATACATTCTTGCCAAGAACATGGTTTTCAATGAGGACGAATTAGAAGATACAGACTTTTTGTTTAACCTGGAAACCATAACTGGCTTTAATAACTTAGATGAACTTGTAACAGTCGCTCGCTCAGAAGGCGGAGTTCAGGGTGTGGTCTTTGGACGTGTTGATTTCGCTGGATCACTCGGCGAAAACCGAGACACAATTAATGAAGCGAAGATTACAGACTACGTTGCAAAGGCATCTGCTGCTGCAAAGGCCGCCTCGCTCGATTTCGTCATGGGTGGAGCAATTTCGAGTGACTCATTGCATGTCATTAAAGAAATCGCCGGAATTCACTTAACAAGGTTTGAAACCCGCAAAGTCGTATTTAGCGGTGAAGCTGGGACTATCAAGGATATCGAGCAAGGTCTTGTTAACGCAGTTCACTTTGAATTGCTATGGCTTTTAAACAAGCGTGATTACTACGGTCGTATTACCCAGGAAGATGCCAAGAGAATCGAGATGCTTGAAGCTCGCTGGAATGTCCTCAGTAGCTGAAAACTCGGAACTTCTAGAAAATTTCCTTAAGCAATTACTTCCCAGCAACGTTCGCATCCTAGTAAATGGTGCGAACGGCTGGTTAGGTAAGAATACTTCTGAATCACTTTGGAACATCCTTGGTGAAGATTTCAGTTCACAAGTTTTGTTGACTGGCTCCAGAAATGGAAGTCTGCGGATGCAGACCGGTTCCCAATTAGAAATACACCAGTGGACTGAAGAACTTATTGAGGGATTTAAACCAACCCATGTGATTCAGTTGGCGTTTAAGACGCGTGACCATGCGGGCGATATTTCCAATGATGAATACGTCTCGCTAAATGAGGAGATCATTAAGCGAGCTTTATGGATGATTTCTCTGCCCAGTACACAAGGATTTCTACACACTTCAAGCGGCGCAGCTCTTGGTGAAACAGCGACTGATAAGTTCACTGATCCATACGGATATCTAAAGAGGGTAGAAGAATCTAGTTATTCGAATGCCTGCGAGCAATACGGCAAAAGTTATTTGGGTGTGAGAGTTTGGTCCACAACTGGCCGATACATCAAAACAGGTGGACTGTTTGCAATAGAAAGCCTGATTAGTCAAGCAAACTCCTCGAGAAGCATAAACATAGGTAGTCCCGGAGAAGTCTGGCGGAGTTATGCAGATGCTAGTGAAATATTGCTCGCTTCACTAATTGCTTTATTTTCTGGAACTCAAGGCATGTTTAATTCCGGTGGGACAACTGTTGAGATAAGTGAGCTGGCGAAAATTGTTGCTTCTAACTCGCCGAGTCACGAGATTTCGATAATTCGTATTTTAGATCCAGAAGTTGGTGCGAATGTTTATACCTCTATAGAACCCTCTATAGAACAAATTCTTAAGGCAAATGATCTTGCATATTCGAGTTTGTCGCAGCAAGTGGTCAACACAATGCAATACTTGACGTGGTTTGGTAACCAGGAAAACATCCACCGTTAAAGGAATCCATTGAATCGAATTGCTTCGGCGCCACTTCAAGTGCGTTATCTTGTCATCGGCTTGTGGAACACATTTGTTGGGTACGCCTTATTCACATTCTTTATTTATGTGCTCCCGATTTCGGAATACTTGCTTGCGCTCACTCTAGCTACGTTGCTCTCGGGCTTGAATTCATACCTAATGCAGCGAATATTTGTCTGGCAGAGCAGTGCAAAGGTTAAATCTGAATTTACTAAATTTTTTACAGTCTTCATTGGACAGTTTCTTGCAAACTTGGTTTTGCTGTACGTTCTTGTGGACCACTTCAACTTTCATCCACTTTGGACTCAATACGTCCTAGGGGCATTGCTTATCTTGTTGACATACATTACTCATAAGCACTGGACCTTTAAAAGCTAACGTTCAAACTCTTGATTCTGTAATTTTTATGAAACTTGTGTGAAGTTCTGCAATTGACGGTGGCATACTTCAGATGCGCTTTCTCCACCATTAACCGCCACTTGCCAATCAACAGTCCACTTTAAAGATTCCTTAAAACTCAACTTGTTATGCCAGTTCAATTCAAGCTCGGCTTTACGGGCGTCTAACGCCAGTAGGTTGGCCTCGTGCGGCTGAGGTTCTCCAGTAGTCGTCCAATTTGGTGCGCTTTCCCCAATTATTTCTTTGACATACGTGGCAACGTCACCGACATTAACGAAAGAGCTGGTTTCCGGGCCAAAGTTCCATTCACCCTGTCCGTTGCCCTTTAGCAACGCCTCAGAGAGCTTTAAATAGCCGTTCAGACAGTCCAGGACGTGTTGCCAAGGGCGAACAGCTCCTGGGTACCGAAGGACTGGGGCCTGGCCTGAAAGGTACGCATTTAACAAGTCCGGAAATAGGCGATCTTTGCTGACATCGCCGCCGCCTATGACATTTCCGGCCCGAGCAATTGCAGTGGGAGGCCCACCGAAACTCTTAATCCAAGATTGGGTCAAGATGTCAGCCATTGCTTTGGAGGCCGAATATGGATCATCGCCACCTAGCGGATCAATTTCCTTATAACCCCAAATTTGATCAATGTTTTTGTAAACCTTGTCGGTAGTAATGACGATATGGGCTTTAACGCTAGGGGTTTCAGCCACGGCCGAAAGTAAGTTCATGGTTCCAATGACATTGGTTTCAATCGTTCCACGCGGGTCTTGATATGACTCGCGAACTAACGGCTGAGCCGCTAAATGGAAAACAACATCTGGTTGGGTCGTAGCCAGTGCGTTTTGAACAACTGCTAAATCACGGATATCGCCACGTAAATCATGCTTTAAGACGTTGGATACGTTTGCTTGTTCGAAAAGGGCGCCAGGTATCGGATCAAGCGCTAACCCTGAAACTTGATGGCCCTCACTTGCCAGCCACATTGCGAGCCAGGCACCTTTGAAACCTGTGTGACCTGTTACTAAGTAATGCACATGGACCCCTTAAACATCTACAGGTTAAGACTACCAATACGGAAGACACCCCGATGATAGATTTTAGGCATGGCTATCGAGCAGAAACCTGATCAGAAGTCACAAAGAACAGTCAGCGCTTTGCTCATCCTCGCAGCCGTTGTTGCGATTCTGCCAATCATTTTTACAGCCCCCCTGATGGATGTTCGTTTTTGGTTTACCGAATATGTCTCAGGCATGGAGTATTCGCCTATAAACCTTTACGAACTTTGGCAGCGGCGCTTACTACCAGGACGATTCGTTCCTATTTCTGACATGTATACGCTGGTTTACGCATTTGTAGGCCACAAATTTTTACAATTCACTCAAGTCTCGCTCAACTACTTCGATGCCCTTACGAAAATTGCATTGTTGGTCTTGTGGTTTCTGGCAATTCGCACACTTTTCCGAGAGATCGGAAAGGGATTTGTTCAGAATCTAAATACCCGCCTCTGGGATCTATATCCGGCCATCCTATTTATCGTCTGGGGTCTGGGAATAAACATATTCTGGGCGATGAATGGCGCAGTTGCCTACCCAGTTTTGATTTACACCGCATTCATTGTTTCGATTTGGTTCGCAATTGCAACATTAAGGAACATTAGAGTTCTCGCGGCAACAGGGCAAACGATTAATCGGATGACAGTCGTTTTGCTTGTGTTGAGTTCGATTTGGGCAAACTTTTATTATGAAATTTCCTATACCGCTACGGCTGGAATAGTAGCTGCGATTTTGGTCGCGCCAATCGCAAATCTAACCAAATCTCAACGCGTGAAATTGTCGTCTATGTTCGTTGGATCATTCGCGCTTGTTTGGGTGCCTATGCGCATAATCTTAAAAAATCAATGCGAGGCAAATCTTGAATTGTGTTACGACGGTTCTCAGCTAAATCTTGGTGGCATGTTTGGCACAATGATCCAAAATCTTGTTAACCCATTGCCATTTGCAGATTATGATGCAATAAAAGACCTTCATCATGGACGAATCCCTTTTGTTTTTTCTGGCATAGTTCTACTCGTTGCAATACTTATCTCCATTTTGATGTTTGCTGGCTTGCGAAATGCTGTTGCTGATAAAGATTCGAATGAAAGCGTTGATCTCAACTCGTTTGTATCCGCACAGTGGAGATTCATGTTGATTCTCTTGACTATGGGTGCAAGCAGCGCAGTGATTTTGTCAGTTTCAATTCGCGCTCAAGATCTCGTGGACTGGGGGCTTTCCTACCGTCACACTCCAATGCTTTGGTTGGGTTATGCTGCGCTAATTTTGCTTGGTGTGACTTGGCTTGCCAAAAAAACAAAGCCCGTAACTGGAGCAATTGCGCTTATTGCGATTGTGCTACTGCTAACAACCGGCCAATGGGGTCGATCCTGGTCTGCGGTTAGGGACTATAACGAAAATTTTGAACCGGTATCTCGGCTCTATCACGAACTTTACAACGCAGACTTAGATGACTCTGGACTTGCAAATGCCCGTCGTTGCCTAATTATCGAAGAATTGTCGGCTACTGCAAAAAATCAGTCTCGTTACATTAAGCCAGCGAATAAGTTCATGAACACTTTTCACGAACGAGATTTTTGCAAATCTTAGTTTTCTATTTTGCTAGCTCGAATGAGATTAATTCCTTAAACATCGGCGTAAGCAATCGAGCGTAAGAATCCGTTATGTGATGAGTGTCGCGCCAAACAATTTGACCCCCGCGAACTGTTTCACAAAACTGATTTCCACAAAGTGCCAAAGTTAAATCAACTGGTAACACACCAGGAATGTCTTTCACTGCTTCAGTAGTGAAAAGTGGTTCAATGACCGATTCCCCAACTGGATATCTGCAACCTTCGGGAAGGTAAGCAGATAGGCAATCAAGTGGTGAGGATTTAAATCTTGGGGTGTCTCTGGTCAGAATTACTTTTATGCCAGCGCGAGAAAACTCTGTAACTATTTTTTGAACTCCTAATACATATAGTTCCTGGGCGCGCTTGGCAGTTGCCCTAGATCCTGTAACTGGATCGAGGATTTTTAGATTTGTGGCACTAGACATAATCACTAGATCTGGCTTTAAGAACAGGACTTCCTTCACGGCCGCATCGCGCCAACTATTGCAGTTGGTGTATTCGGTTTCGCCTGTCATTAATATGACGTCAGACATGGCACAACCGGTGCGAGTTCTAGAAGTCAATTGCGCACCGATCTGTTCTGCTGCGTCTCTGACTGGGCTGAAGAATTGGTTAGCTCGGGAATCACCTAATAGATAAATGTGTATTGTGCTATCGGTTGGCCCAAAACTGCAATTTTCCGGCAATTTAGAAATGTCATCGCCAGCGTGACATCCGTTGTAATAGGTGTCTGGAAAATCTTTTTGGGCAGAAAGTATCTGCTGAGGTTGCAATGGGTTGTAATCAGCTACGGATTGTTTTGGCGCAAATTCCTTAATTATTTTCGCAACGGCTTCAGCATTTGTTACGTTCGAAATTTCAGGAGCTTGCAGACTTGTTGCCGGTCCCCCCGTTTGCTGGCGCAACTGTTGAGTTGAAACAGCGGCGGCGATAACGCTCACGGCCAATGAAAGTGACAATCCAAACGCAAGTGACTTCATGCCACTTGATTTAATGAAAGCTGCATGACGGAAAGGGTTTTCTACCCACTTGTATGTTGCTGCCGCAAGCGCAAAGGAAAGCAGTATTAGAGGTATGCCCCATACACTGGGCAACTCTTCTGGGCCATGAAAAGGTTTTTGCACAAATCTGGCACCGAAATACAGCACCGGCCAGTGCCATAGGTAAGTGGAGTAGGAAAGATCTCCGAGACGTTGCACAATTCTTAAGGAATAAACCCGACTCAGGATTGGATCATTGAAATCTGAGGCTGAACCAAGCGAAAGCACGAGGGCTGCTGCGCCAACAGGTACCAACGTAATGGCACTTGGATAGTTAGCGATTGGGTCAATTGCGATAGCGCTGTAAAGCAGCAGACCCCAACCTACCCAAATCAAAACTCGACGAATTGCGATCTGTTTAAAGTGTCGATTAGCCCCAAAGGTTGCTGCTATTCCACCTAGGGCAAATTCCCAGGCCCTGCTCTGCGGGCCATAAAACGCCCAAAGGCTACCAGTATTCATGTAGTGCATCATTAATGCGAACGAAACCAATGAGACTAAAACCAAAATCGCAGTCACTGTTGCGACCACTTGCTTCTTAATTAGCAAGAAAACAAGTACTAGTAATACGGGGAAGAATATGTAGAACTGCTCTTCAACTCCAAGTGACCAAAAATGAACGACTGGCCCCACGCTTTGGGTGGCCCAATAGTCCATCCCAGTTAGCGCAAAATCTAGGTTTGCAAAATAAAACGCAGCTGATCTAACATCATCCAGGGCACGTTGACCAGCTAATCCTGGCATGGTCACCGAAATAAGAAACGTGGTAACTAGTAACACCAAAGTTGACGCAGGAATCAATCTGCGGGCTCTGCGACCTATGAAGGTAACAAGCGCAATCCGGCCTGTAGTTAAACGTTCCCGAACTAAAAGTCCGATGATCAAGTATCCAGAAATCACAAAGAAGATGTCAACGCCGACAAAACCGGAGCCAAATATTGGTAGGCCTGCGTGATACGCAACCACCGAACCAACTGCGAGAGCTCGCAGCGCCTGGATATCCTTGCGTACGACGCTAGATTCCGACTTCTGTTGAGATTGCAAAATTGTCACTACAGACGAGAAATGTTTGAACCAGACATGATTCCTCGAGTATCAAGGATCGTCTTTCCTGAACTAGCAATCTGGTCAAGATCAAACTCTTTGTGATTCTGAAGTAAAACAACAATGTCAGAATTAGAAACTGCCTTAGCCAGATCAACTTGTTGGTCAAGCATTCGGTCTCCAGGATGTTCACCATGCTCGGAATCTACGTTCCATTGCTTTACATACGGATCAACATAAGAAACTAGTGCTCCGAGGGTTAGTAATTCTTGAGCCAGTGGTCGCACTGGTGATTCACGCTGGTCGGCAATATTTGGCTTATAGGTAACGCCAAGTAACAAAACTTTTGAACCCTTAATTGCTTTTCCTTGCTCATTTAATAAGTCTTGAATTCTGCGGCGCACGTAGTTTGGCATTCCAGAATTGATTTCCTGCGCAAGCTCTACGAATCTAAATGGTCGACCAAGTACGGACTTGACGTGATGTGAAAGATAATTTGGGTCAATTGGAATGCAGTGACCACCAACACCTGGGCCTGGGTAAAACGCTTGGTAACCAAATGGCTTACTTGAGGCTGCTGCAATTGAATCCCACAAATCGATACCAAGTAAGTTGCAGAACTCAACGAGTTCATTCATGAGCGCAATGTTCACATGTCGATAAGTGTTTTCGAGAAGCTTTGCCATCTCGGCTTCGCGAGTTCCGCTGGTTGGAACAACAGTGTCGACAAACTTTTCATAAAATGCAACACCGCGAGCAGTGGCTTGCGCTGTATCGCCACCAACAACTTTTGGTGTGTTCTTCATTCCATACACAGGATTGCCTGGATCAATTCGTTCTGGACTGAAAACCAAATCAAAATCTTTACCAGCAATTAATCCAGATTCTTCCAAAATTGGCTTAACAACCTCATCAGTTGTTCCTGGATATGTAGTCGATTCCAAAATCACCATCATGCCGGGATGAAGATGTTTGGCGATGGTCTTAGTTGCGCCAATTACTGCGCCCAGATCTGGTCCACCCTCATCAGTTAATGGAGTTGGCACACAAACCACAACAATGTCTGATTCTGCGATGCAGCTGGAATCAGATGTGGCAGAAAAGTTCTGGGACAACATGGTTTGAATGTCGTCGTTTGATAGATCATCAATGTGTGACAAGCCATTGTTAAGTCCGCTTATGATCTCTTGATTTAAATCAAGTCCGGTGACCATTAAATCCGAGGTGCAAGCTGCTTGCGCTAGTGGCAAACCGACATATCCAAGGCCAACAACAACTAAAGATTCGCTCATGCTAACGAGTCTACCGCTGACGCGGATGTAGACTTAGTAAGTCCCACACCGATGCGCAAGGAACATTCATGTCTGTGAACTTCGTTACACATGTGACTGGTGCTAGACCAAACTTTCCAAAAGCCGGACCTGTTATTCGGGCTTTGTCAGCCCTCGGAATCCAACAGAGATTAATTCATACCGGACAGCATTACGACGACAAAATGTCTGAGATTTTCTTCCGCGAACTTGAGTTGCCCATGCCTGATCAAAATCTTGGGGTTGGTTCAGGAAAACATGGCGAACAAACAGCCAGGGCTATGATTCTGCTCGAAGAGGAATTTCTAGCAAATCCGCCTTCACTAGTGATTGTTTACGGTGACATCAATTCAACTGTGGCGGCTTCGCTGGTTGCAGCCAAGCTCCAAATACCTGTGGCTCACGTTGAAGCCGGACTGCGCAGCTTTGATCGAGCAATGCCCGAAGAAGTTAATCGATTAGTAACGGATCAACTTTCTGATCTCTTATTTGCAACGAGTCCTGATGCAATCGCTCACCTCGCTAATGAAGGTGTGGATGCGGACAAGATTCACTTTGTTGGCAATCCAATGATTGACACACTTCTAGCAAACTTGGATAAGGCAACTTTGGATTTACGAAGCTTTGACTTTGCAGTTCCTGAAAAATTTGCAATCGTAACTCTGCATCGTCCGAGTAATGTTGACGACGAATCACTATCTCGTGAGATTGTTGATGCACTTAATGAAATAGCGGAGTTGATTCCACTGGTTGTTCCTCTTCATCCTCGCGGACGCGCCCAACTCGAAGCTTTAGGTTTTGGGAAATCAGAGAATGTTCACTTGGTGGATCCACTTGGATACCTAGACTTCGTAACTTTAATGCGTAATGCAACCGCGGTCATCACAGACTCTGGTGGCGTACAAGAAGAAACCACAATTTTGAATGTGCCATGTTTGACGTTGCGCAAAAATACCGAGCGGCCGATAACGATTTCTCATGGCACGAATCGGTTAGTCGAGCCAAGTGATTTAGTTGCAGAAGTGAACAAAGTATTGTTCGGCAAAGCAAGTGATCCGATTTATCCACCGCTTTGGGATGGGCATGCAGGCCATCGAATTGCAAAAGTAATTGCAGAATTTTTGCCATCCCTCATCGAAGATTAAGTAATTCTTTAATTTCGTCCTACCAGGAGTCCAAAGATGCCTTTCAGTTTCGGTGCCCAAGTACCAGCTCGCTTAAATGAGCTAATGATTAGAATCATTGAGTATGGGGCTTCCTCTGGTATTGCTCAAGCAAAGATATTTCCCAAGCCGCTAAAAGCATTTGCGGTTCGCGTTTATGAGCGCCGAACTGGAAAACGCCCGGCTGGAATTCAAACTTGGTCCAAAAGTACTTTTATGCTTTTTTGGCTGGGAGATTACGCACAACTACCTATCGCACTTGAGAAAAAACTTGCTTCAGAATCAAAAATCCGGTCGGCAGAGTTTGATTTCATTATTAGGTTGACTTGGCATGCCGTTAAAAACGTTGGGCTGTCAGTTACTGATGCCATGCAAAATGGATTTGAATACCACCTTGCGCAACGTGCCGGCTCGCACAAGGCCGTGTCGATAGGAGCCCAGGCGCAGTGGCTTAGTGCCCGGTCAATGTCAGGAGGTGCACCAATAGCTTGGGAGCCCAGTAGTGAAGTGATAGCGATTGCAAGTCATTCAAATGATTCAGACTTTAATATTTCCGATGACCTTTTAACCTCAATTGCTGCGATCCGATTCGGACTTCCTGAAGTCTGGTTGAAGGGCCATGAAACAGAGCCAAGACCAGAATTGCAAAGTGAGTTATCGCTCTGGATTCACTGGCTAAAAATCTCACAGGACATCTACGCATTTCGCCATGCAAATAGCAATATGCTTTCCCGCAGTTTGTTTTCTGGATCAATCAAAATTACCGAAGGCAACCCAACAAACTCTCAGGTACCCGTAACTAGAAGTGGCCTAACACTGAATGCAACGCCAAACTTAAATTCATATATTCCAGTCAAAAATAAGGCGCTTTACTTCTTGCACAATTCTTTGCCATGGGATTCCCAGGGTTATGCAACGCGGTCACATGCAATTATTAAATCCTTAAATTCAAATGGTTGGAATGCTGAAGGAATTACCAGACTTGGGTATCCATATGACCGTCATGATGTGACTAATTCCCAAAACATTTCGGCTAAGGAAGTAATCGACACAGTCACTTACAACCGCTTGGGTCGTAAAGTTGGACAGATTTCCGGCACTTACAACTACATAAGTAGGTACTGCGAACGAAGCGTGTCTTTCATTCAATCGATTAAGCCCGAGATTATTCATGCGGCTTCAAATTATTGGAATGGTCTTGCTGCTACGCATCTAGCGGCAGAGGTCGGCGTCCCTAGTGTTTACGAAGTTCGCGGATTATGGGAAGTAACTCGTCGCTCTGCCACGCCAGGATACGAATTCACCATGTCGTATCGGTTTTACGTAAAGCTCGAAACTCAAGCTGCGTTGCAGGCTAGTCATGTTTTTGCGCTAACTGGTGCGTTGCGGGATGAACTAGTGCAACGTGGAGTACCAGCAAGCAAGATCACTTTGCTTCCAAATGCAGTAGATGAAACTCGATTTTTCCCAATCCCTCGAAATCTCGAACTTGAAAAGAAATTTGGTTACGAAGGTAAGACTGTAATCGGATACGTTGGTTCACTTCTTGCCTATGAAGGTCTCGACTTGTTGCTACGTGCAGCAGCACAATTAGCAACAGTGCGCGATGACTTTAGAGTTTTGATTGTGGGCTCAGGTGTCGAGCACGAAAACTTGATGGAACTGGCCAAGAAACTAGGACTTGGCGACATAGTTCATTTCACGGGAAGAGTGCCGCATTCTGAAGTCGAACAATACTATTCACTCGTAGACATCGCACCATTCCCGAGATTGCCGCTACCAGTTTGTGAAATGGTTTCCCCACTAAAACCATTTGAAGCAATGGCAATGGCAAAATCCTGCATTGTCAGCAGCTGCGCTGCGTTGACTGAAATTGTGCAGGACGGTATTACTGGTCGAGTATTTGAAAAGGGTTCTTACGAGAGCCTGGCAGCAGTCTTAACCGACATGTTAGATCATCCAGAACAGACTCAGCATTACGGAAAAGCTGGGCGAACTTGGGTGTTGGAAAATCGCACTTGGAGTAAAAACGCCAAAATTGTTCAAGAGGTTTACGAAAAACTACTTGCTAAGTAATACCCAAGGTTCACATTTGCAAGATGATAAGGTTAAAAAGTGAACAAGTCAGCCAAGAACTCCTCGAACGCTGACACTGATGAAGTCCTAATTCACGAACCTTTTAAGGCCGGTTTACCAAATCTTCCTAAATATTTTCGAGACATTTGGCTAAGGCGCGAATTTGCCTTAGAGCTATCAAAAGCGAACTTGCGCTCACAAGAAGCATCGACTTTCTTCGGTCGAATGTGGCTGGTAATCAACCCACTTTTTTTGGGGTCCGTTTACTTTGTTCTGGTTTCAATCATTTCAAATGGCGCTCATGGTGGAACCGATTACATGGCGCATCTACTCGCAGGGTTGTTTGCCTATCAATTCTTTGCTCAGTCCATGATTAATGGGTCAAAAAGTGTGCTTGGAGTTGGAAAATTAGTTATTAACCGATCATTTCCCCGATTGATCCTTCCAATTTCCTCGGTTTTGATCGCGCTCTATAGATTCATACCTTCGATCTTTGTGTACTTCGCATTCCATTTAATTACCAAGCAGCCACTGAGTCTTAATCAGCTCTATGCCATTCCTGCATTCCTCATGATTTTTGTCTTCTCGATAGGTGTGGCAACTTTATTGGCTACGATGCAAATTTATTTCCGAGACTTGCGATCATTTCTCCCTTATGTCAGTCGTATTTTGCTGTACGTGACACCAGTTTTGTATTACGCCGATGCGATTCCTCAAAAGTTGGAATTTCTCAAATATGCCAATCCACTCTTTGGAATGTTTGGCGCCTGGGGTGAAGCATTGGTTCGGGGCCAAGTTCCTGCAACATCACTTTGGGTTTCTGGTTTGATTTGGAGCCTTGGAACTTTCTTCCTTGGTACTTTTGTTTTCTTATCTAGGGAGCGTGAGTTCGCTGTCAGAATTTGATGATGGGGATCAGGAAGATTCCAGAGCGCCAAAACTTGAAAAAGAGAAAACTCAAGATAGCGCGATAAAGGTTACAAACTTAAGCTTGACTTATCGAACAACCTTTACGCAGAACCAAACGCTGCGATCGGCGCTGCGCGATTTGCGACACCGAGAACGAAATGTTCACACCGTTGAGGCCTTGAAAGACGTTAGTTTTGAGATTCCACATGGAACCGTACTTGGTGTGATTGGTCGAAATGGTGCCGGCAAATCGAGTTTGCTTCGCACTTTAACCGGAATCATGCCGCCAACAGCGGGCAGAATCGAAGTCCACGGGCGAATCAGTACATTACTCGCCCTTGGTGTCGCGTTTAATACTGAACTATCAGGCTCGGAAAATATTTTGCTTGCGGGATTAGCTAGCGGTATGACTCGTGACCAAGTGGCAGAGAAGCGCAAAGAGATAACAGATTTCGCGGAGATCGGTGACTTTATAGATTTGCCCACTAAAACTTACTCATCCGGCATGAGTCAGCGTTTAGCTTTCAGCGTTGCGGTGCATATGAATCCAGATATTTTGCTGATCGATGAAGCCTTATCAGCAGGCGATGCCAAATTTAAAGAAAAAGCTCAAGAAAAGATGCATGACCTAATGAAATCAGCACGAACCTTGGTTCTCGTTTCACATGGATTGAATTCGATTCTTGACATGTGTAACGATGCAATTTGGCTGGACAAAGGTCAGCTCAAAATGCATTCAGATCCGAAATCTGTCGTTGACGCCTACTCTGAATTTGTGAAAGTTGGAAAGTCTTCACCCGCAATGCTTGAAGATCTCTAGTCGTTACTAGCCTGCAAGCCTGCTGAATATTCGCCAGGATTGAGCGATCTCGAAACTCATTAAGATATAACCAGCCTGGCCCCGTAGCTCAGGGGATAGAGCAGTGGTTTCCTAAACCATGTGCCGCATGTTCGAATCATGCCGGGGCCACACAACACAGCCAGAAATTCAATGAATAGAGGCTCAATTTCCACTTAGTAAAGTGGGGCTACGAGTTCGCCATTATTTGAAAGGCCTTTGATGCCATCAGCACTGATCACCGGAATTACCGGACAAGACGGGCTTTACCTTGGTGAATTGCTTTTGGAAAAAGGTTACGAAGTTCACGGGTTAATTCGAGGCCAAAACAATCCAAAGGAAGACTTGGTTCGTCGCGAACTTCCCGGTATCAACTTAATAAATGGCGACCTTACTGATACGGCAAGTTTATTTCGTGCACTTGATGCTGCAGCCCCAGATGAGGTTTATAACCTTGGAGCGATTTCATACGTCGCTTACTCGTGGGATCAGGCCCACTTAACTTCTCAAGTTACGGCGCTTGGCGTACTCAACATGTTGGAAGCAATTCGAATCAATACTGCCAACGGCTCTTCTAAGCCAAAGTTCTACCAGGCATCTAGCTCAGAAATGTTTGGAAAAGTTCAAGAAGTGCCGCAAGTTGAAAGTACTTTGTTATGGCCTCGCAGTCCATATGGGGTGGCAAAAGTTTTTGGCCATTACATGACAATCAACTATCGCGAATCATATAACTTTCACGCGAGTTCAGGAATTTTGTTTAATCATGAATCACCACGACGTGGCCCGGAATTTGTAACGCGCAAAGTTAGTCAATCAGTTGCTCGGATCGCTACCGGCAAGCAAGACAAACTTGTCATGGGCAATCTAGATGCACAGCGAGATTGGGGCTTTGCCGGTGATTACGTTAAGGCAATGTGGTTAATGTTGCAGCAAGAAGTTGCTGATGATTATGTGATCTCAACTGGCAAAACACAATCCGTTCGCGAGCTTGTGCAATTAGCGTTTCAAATTGCTGGGATTACCGATTGGGAAAAGTATGTGGAGCAGTCTTCGGAATTTATGAGACCAGCTGAAGTTGATTTGTTAATTGGTAATCCAGCAAAAGCTAAGGAAGTTCTTGGTTGGGAAACCGAGACTTCTTTTGAAGAGTTAATAGCCATGATGGTTGAAAATGACCTTCGCATTGAATCTGCAAAATAGTTGACACGAATATGCGAGCTTTAATAACCGGCATTGCTGGTCAAGATGGAACTTTGCTGAGTTCTGCTTTAGTCAATAATGGCTGGGAAGTTTTTGGAACCCACTTGGCTAGCGAGACAATCCATAGTGATCATGCGCTTAAGCAAGATTCGCTCAGAACTTTGGATGTTACAGATGGCGTTCAAGTTGCAAATGTCGTTAAAGACGTTAATCCCGATGTGATTTTCCATTTAGCTGGGATCACCTCCGTTAGTGCATCGATTCAAAATCCGGAGTTAACCTTCGCAGTTAACGTAGGTGGAACCCAAAACCTGCTAACTGCAATAGCTGCTCACACACCTGACGCGCTATTTATCCATGCAGCAAGCACAGAAATCTATGATGCTTCGAGCGGCGTAATTTCAG
>CAIYGJ010000161.1 GCA_903925705.1 uncultured Actinomycetes bacterium
ACTACGTGGCTGAGTTCTTGTTTGTCACAAGCTTGATTGGCGTTCACTTATCGCGCCTTGGCGAAGAAATCTGTCTCTGGACATCCCGAGAGTTTGCCTGGGCAACTTTAGATGATGCTTGGTCAACTGGTTCATCGATCATGCCGCAGAAAAAGAATCCAGATGTTGCTGAGTTGGCTCGCGGTAAGTCTGGCCGATTAATCGGACATGTCACTGCGATCTTGACCGTCCTTAAGGGGTTGCCATTCGCATACAACCGAGATTTACAAGAAGACAAAGAAAGCGTTATCGATGCAATCGAAACTTTGCACCTATTGCTTCCTGCCATGACTGGTTGCGTGGCAACACTTAAGTTCGACACCGAAAAGATGTTGGCAAGCGCACCTGATGGTTTCGCACTGGCAACAGACATTGCGGAATGGGTGGTTCGCCAAGGTGTGCCATTTAGAGAGGCCCATGAGATCGCCGGAGCTTGCGTTCGAGAAGCTGAAAAGCAGGGGACTGATCTTGATGGTCTAACTGATGCGCAGTTTGCTGCGATTCATCCAAGCCTGACATCTGCCGTTCGCGAAGTTCTTACCGTGCAGGGCTCGTTGGATTCACGTTCAACGATTAATGGCACTGCGCCAGCTTCGGTTCGTAAGCAATTAGCGAATGCTGAAAAGAATATTGCCGACCTCAAGAAATGGTCAGCAAAACTCCCACACACAATCTAAGGATTTATTCCAAGCCAAGTTCTTTGCGAACTTCAGCTACAAGTTCGGCGTTGGCCGGATCATTTAAGTCGATCAGGGGACCGTCTTGCTTGACATAGTCGGACTCAACTTCATTGCTTAGAACTTCATTCAGACTTGCGATGTCCTCCAAAGTCTCGAGAGCATCCATAAGCAACTCATATCGGTCATGGCTGATAAGCACTGCCACGCACTCAGACTTTGACTCCAAAAAGATTGGACCAATGGCAGATTGATCTACAAGAGAATCTAAACGGGCCGGAACTTCAGATAACGGAATTGATTTCATACCTACAATTCTTGCAGACAAACTGCGTGGATGGTTTGGGGTTTGCTTAGGAAATCGGCAAGGATAGAGGAGTGAATGACATCCTTAGCGAACTTGGTTGGCGCAATTTAGTTGCCCAGCACACCCCGGAACTACCTGAAGAACTAGCAAAGGGTCCACTCACTTTGTATTGCGGATTTGATCCAACCGCACCGAGTTTGCACATGGGTAACTTGGCTCAGATCGTCACGATGTCACGCTTTCAAAAACTTGGCCACACACCAATCGCACTTGTAGGCGGCGCCACAGGATTAATCGGCGACCCAAGCGGCAAGAATGCTGAACGAACTTTGAATACAACTGACACCGTCATGGAATGGGTTGAAGGCATCCGCAAACAACTCGAACCATTCTTTGATTTCTCTGGCAGCAACGCCTGCATCATGTCCAACAACTACATCTGGACACATGACATGGATGTGCTGACTTACTTGCGCGATATCGGAAAACATTTCAGTGTTAATCGCATGCTTGATAAAGAATCTGTTTCGGCCCGATTAAACGGCGCCGGAATTTCTTACACCGAATTTAGTTACCAGATCCTGCAATCCCTTGACTTCCTGGAGCTTTACCGCCGCCATGGCTGCACATTGCAAATTGGTGGCTCGGATCAGTGGGGCAACATCACGGCCGGCACAGATTTAGTTCGCCGCGTGGAAAGCGCGCAAGTAAACGGATTAACAACACCGCTAGTTACAAAAGCAGACGGAACAAAGTTTGGTAAAACCGAATCAGGAACAGTTTGGTTAGATCCAGAATTAACTTCGCCTTATGCGTTCTACCAATTTTGGATTAATGCCGATGATCGTGATGTGCAAACACTACTTCGTACATTTACTTTCCGCACCCAAGAAGAATTAGCCGCGCTCGAATTAGCAACAACAGAAAAGCCACAAGCCCGCGAAGCCCAACGCGCACTTGCGCACGATGTGACAACTCTGGTTCACGGTGACCATGCAACTGCCCAAGCGAAGGCTGCAGCTGCTGCACT
>CAIYGJ010000162.1 GCA_903925705.1 uncultured Actinomycetes bacterium
AATGTGGCCAGAGCTTTCGTTATATCACCAACGTGCTCGGCAATTTCATGATGCAGGTTTCCGAATTGCGACGCACGCAATCGGCGATCGCGCAGTTCGTGAAGTTCTCGATGTCTATGAAGACTTGCCAGGTGGCTCAAATGGCCGCCATCGTATTGAGCACATTGAAACTTCACCCGATAACACAATCGCAAGATTCAAGCCGCTAAAGGTGACTGCATCTATGCAGCCAGTACACATGCGGTGGCTTGAATATGACTTAAGCGATCCATGGTCACAGCGCCTCGATACAACGCAGTGCAGTCATGGTTGGAGATCCGGTGACATTATGAGCACGGGAGCACTCGTCGTTTTAGGTTCAGACTGGCCGGTAGCACCTTTTGATCCGCGCATGGGAATGTTCGCTGCGCAAATGCGACGGGCACACGATGTTTCTTACGACGGTCCAATTGGAAAAACCAGAGCATTAACTGGGGCAGAGACTTTAACTGGCTATACCCGCAATGCCGCTATTGCAGTTGGCGCTGACAACGAACGTGGCATGCTCGCACCAGGCATGAAAGCCGACTTAGTTATGTGGCAAGAAGATCCTTCAAAGGTGAATCCAAACGACGTGATTGACCTACCGGTGTTACGCACAGTTGTAGGGGGAGAAACCGTTTTCCAGGTTTGAGCGAAAGTCGGCAACCGACATTTCGAATATTTCCTCTGGGCCGTCTTCTTCATCAATTTGTTGACCAACATGAGCAAAGCCAAGTGAGTTGATAATTGCCATGGATGGCGCATTGGTTGCGCTGACTGTGTACCTCAACGTCTCGACGCCTGGTTGGTTAATCACCCAGGCCCACATGCCAAGCAATGCTTCTTTTCCGAATCCTTGATTTCGACAAGGTTCACAAATTCCAAAACCAATTTCGATCATCCCAGCTTCATCTGGTGGGGCATGGAAACTTATTGATCCGACAACTTCATTTGCTTCCCGTAAAACAATCCAGCGAATGAACCAAATGTTGGTACTTGGGTCTGCCTTAACTTGTGGCACTCGCCAGCGCAGGGGGCCGGAATGCTCGTGCGTTAGCTCCTTGTGGGGATTTGTGAAGTCGCGATCCGAAAGTAACGCAGGATTATCTGGATCCTCATGCAGCATGAATAACTCAGTTGGCGGAATTAGATAAAGATCTAAACGTCTTGTTTTAATGATTTCTGCTGTTTGATTCAAACTTAGTCACCCAAAGCTTTTATGATGCGAATCCAAACTAGATATGCACCAGTTAATAAGCAAGCACCAGCAAGTTCTAGTTCTGGTCTTATCGGTACAAAACCATCCGGCGCATCAAATGCCGAAACAATCCCGATGTTGTTTACTAGGGCAAAACCAACCCAAGTTAACCACCAAGTCAAAGTATCTTTTCCGATCAAAGACTTTGCTTCGTCACTACCTTCGGACTTCAAAAGATCTTCGATTAAATTCTTTGGAAACCAAAGTGATACAACTGGAACAATCCAACTCCAGAAAACCCATGGGAGCTTAAGGCGAATAGCCGTCGGGTTTACTTCAGTTGCCTTTACGTGAAGTTGTTTCAACCATCGACTGGTGGTGATCCAAGAACCAATCATGGTTATTGGAATAATCACTGTCATTGCGTCGTAAGCCGTAGTTATTTGGTTTCCCGCTGTGCCGGCAGCAAGTTGATCTCGATAACTTTGAGCACTTGGAATCGAAGTCAAGGCAACAATCCAAACCGCAGCCAATAGGGAAGCGCTGGAGGCAATTACTTGCCGTCCCGACATTGGCTTTGCAGCAGATTTAGGCACTTGTGACTTTCCTTTGTTTAAGGGGAATCTAACACAACTCGGAATCTATTCGC
>CAIYGJ010000163.1 GCA_903925705.1 uncultured Actinomycetes bacterium
GGCCATCACGTTTCTATACCGGCGCAGGTGTGGTTGATGCTTTAACAGCGGTCCAGATGGCTCAAGCACTTGCAACCAACGCTTATGCACCTGGTTTGACTGCGACCTCTGCGGACTCATCGCTATTACTCGATTGGTCTACCGCCTCCCTTGGACTTGCGCCGTACAGTATTTATGTCGATGGTATGAAGATTGCCGAATCTCAAGCAACACAATTCACCGTAAGTGAATTGATGAATGATACTCAGTATTCGGTGCAAGTTTTTAGCAGTGACTTAGTTACAACTGAACCAATTCTCGCAACACCAGCTATTCCCGTTTCTCTTGTTGCTCCGAGTGCATACTTGATTCTCTCCACTGAAAATTCTCTACTTTTACACACCCAACAACAAGCCCCGACTGCTACCGGAGTAGTTCTGTTCGACAATGGAGATCGCGCGCCATGTAGGCAAACAATCGGCGAAACTTTCATAACGTGTGAATACATAATGCAAAGTAGTTCAATCACTGGACGATTCAGATTTGTAGATGAATTTGGAAAACTAGGCAGCCTTTCAAGCCAAATCACATGGTCAAATAATTACTTAGCTGCCCCAACAGAGATACAAATTGATGTAGTAAGCAGAACTCAAGTGTCTGCTTCCTGGAATCCAGTGGAGTTAGCAACTTCGTATTGTTATTACGATGCAGGTCTGGGTAAATGGCTAGCTACGGCGCAGAATAGCGTGACAATTAGTGACGTAAAACCCGGACTTCCACAAACGTTTACCGTGTTTGCTAGTGATGGATCTTGTCGTGCTACTGGGAAACATTCGCCAACCTTTTGGTACATCCCATTTCAATCTCAACTTGATGCGCCTACGGAACTGAGGGTGCAGGAAATCACCAGCAGTGGGCTGCAAATCAATTTCGTAGCACCTGTTGGCGCAGACAATTATGCAGTGTATAGATCAGATGGTAAGAACTGGATTACGGAAAATACAAACCCTTATGTAGCTGATGTCTTTTCTCAGATAGATCAGGGAAGAAAGTTTACATATTGGATCACTGCAATTGAAACCGAAACTTATGGATCTCAATATGGTCAGACGTCAAGGGCACTTATAGTCGACGTTCCACGGCAGGCTTTGGGTGAAACTCCTGTGACGACTGGGGTCGTTGTAGTTGGTTCCCCAATAGCTGAAGTCCAAACCCCAGGGACGGCCCTAGAGGTTTCTACAGGTACCGCAGTCTCACCAAAACTTGCTGCCATAACAGTTAAGGCAAAGAAGAAATACTCAGCCAAATCGCTGGCTAAGCAAGTAGGGATAGGAACTGTTTCATCAATGGCAACGGTGACTATGTCGGTTGCTAAATCTTCAGCGAAGATCTGTGCAGTTTCCAAAACCAAACTCAGCACTCTAAAGGCTGGTAATTGTGTCATTACTTTTACAGTTCAAGAGCCAAAGACCAAAAAAGGCAAGCTTCCAAAGGCCACAAAGACTGTTAAAACATTGGTAGTTAAGTAGTTTCTCAGAAATTGTTTGTGTTTGACGGGTTATGAAAAGTTAATTTAGGGAGCCAAACAGGTAGCCAAGTTGTTGAAATCTTGAGAGACAACCTGAGAACGAACTGATAAATAATCCCTATGTTTAAACCGCTAGAGATAGTGGGAGACACTGCGTTCCGTACCACGGATCAAAAGGTTAGGGGTTCGAATCCCTTCGAGCGCGCCAGACAATTTGACCCGCAAATGCGGGTCATTTCTTGTTTGCGCCTTAGAGATTGTCCTGTGGACAAAATCTGCGCAGTCTTTCTATAGATCTATAGGCTTTTCCAACTATTCGATCGAAGAGAAAGGCATTAGTGGAAATTCATTTCACGCCACATGCCCTAGCGCGCATGACCCAACGGGGAATATCGATATCTAATGTTGAGTCGGTACTCCGTGACTTCCATTTCTCCGTTGTAAGTATCAGATCTGGAATGAGAATTGAAGGCAACGTAGAAGGTCGAGTATTAAAGTTATGGATTTATAGATTCCCAAAGAATGGTGATCGTGTGATAATTGAATCAGCAGTTTGGAAGGGAGAGAACAATGACTGAATACGTTATGACACTCGATAGTGCTTCCAATGCTGCCTACATTACTTTTACTGACGGTGATGTCGATAAAACAGTCGACGCCTCAGATTATGCAAACGTGGATCTAGACAAAAATGGAAAAATAGTCGGTATCGAGTTTTTGACCCTCAATGTTCCTGATGACCTTGTTAATTCTTTAATTTTGTTTGATGAACTTAAAGATGAATCCGAATTGCTTAATAAATTGATTGAAACCTCTAGGGCTGCAGCAGGCAGTTAGGTATTTTTGGCCAATTTATTAGTTGCAGAATTTGGTAAATCCGAGGGATTCAACTGTTTTATCAGTGCGAGACTTTGCAAGCTCTAGTCGCTTCTTGGTTTCCCCGAGGTATTCACCAGTAGATAGTGCTTTGTTCACATCGATAACTCGAACTGGAAGATTGTCACGAATAAAAGTTGGCAATGCATCGACACAAGTGAGTGAAAACTTTCCAGAGGAATCCTCAGTAAAGTTCCAACGTGTAACCAACCCTTCAGACTTAATAGTTTTTGGTTCGCGCATGGCGGCTACAAAATTTCCATGACCATAAGCAATTGAGGTATTACCAATCTGAGTTATTGGCTGAACGGAATGACTATGCGAGCCATCAATTAAATCTATTTGGCCAGAATCAGCTAGCTCTTTAGCAACGGATTCCTGAAAACTGTTGGCCTTGTTGGAGTACTCAGTTCCCCAATGCATCTTGGCGACAACAATCTCCGCGCCTTGCGACCGCGCCAATTTTGCTTCCGCAATTATGGTTGCTGGATCAATTAAGTTCGCGCTCCAAAGTTTGTCGGAATCCCGCTGAAAACCGTTGAAGCCATATGCATAAGCCAGAATGCCCACTTTCACAATTCCGTTTTTAGTTTGTACATCGATGATCAATGGCGCACTTGCATCGGCCTCTGAAACTGCGGTTCCAGTGTGAGGAATGCCAGCAGCATCTAAAGTTTCAATCGTTCGCTTTATGCCAGAAAAACCTTGGTCCAAACTATGGTTGGAAGCCGTGTCACACATATCAAAACCAAGCTTGGGAATGGCATCAGCAATTTGTGGCGGGGAATTAAAGACTGGGTATCCCTGATAGCCAACTCCGAGTTCGGCCAAGGGAGTTTCCATATGACAAAGGGCTAGATCAGCTGAACTAATTACTGGCTCTAGATCTGCAAGTTGTGGGTAAAAATCCCAATTCCCATCCGTGCCATCGGCTTTGGCCTGCGCCCATAAGCGTTCATGTAACAAAATGTCGCCACTAGAAACAATCGAGATAGTGCGAAGTTTTGGTTCGGGACTAGCAGTAGGCGAACTTATAGCAGTGATACTTGGCTCTGGAGTTTTGGCTTCGCCCTGATTCGTAGAAGTGACACCGCAAGAAGTCACAAGCGCGGTAGTTGCAATCAGAAATCCAAATACTTTTAAAGAGCGCATCAAGAAGTCAAACCTAACTAAATTCCAAAGTAATGGTTAACCCAGTTACTTTTTTTACGGCAGCGAGCAATGATTCGTGCGTACTTTCAGGAACAGTACTTTTTAGGTCGTGACCTTCTTGGAATTTTGTGGCATCAGAAAAATCAAGGGTTAGTACACCATCACTTAGGTCAGCAAGTCGAGCATCAAAAAATGCCAGCCAAGCAATTCGATCGGTGGCCTCGAGTTCGTCAAGAACTTCGTTCCAACGACCTTTAAGTTCGAGTAGTTCCATTATTCAGCTGGTGCGTGAGTGCCAGGATCTTCAAAACCGGCTTCACGATGTGAACCATCGCAGAATGGCTTGTCTTTTGAAGCACCACAGCGACACAAGGAAAACGTTTCTTTATCGCTGATTACGTTCCCATCGGCACCGATCAGAGTTGCGCCATTAACGCGCAAAGATCCATTGGCACGAACTGTAATTGTTGGTTGTTCTTCA
>CAIYGJ010000164.1 GCA_903925705.1 uncultured Actinomycetes bacterium
AGATTGATTCGAGAAAGACTGTAGTCCTCGGTGATTGCATAATTCTCATCATCTCTGCGAACCACCCTGGCAGTTAATTGCTCGACACTAATGCCCTCGATGGTTTGAATTGCCAGCACTTCCGTCATGCCGATAACTTCAGCAGCAACCGCAACGGCCGTGGCTGACGGCTCAGTTGGAAAATCAGAATATGAAGCGCTAGGTGAGGGATTAGTAGTTGAGGTAACTGCATCATCTGGACTTTGTGGGCTACACCCAGCCAATAGGAATCCCGAAATAATTGCGCCAACAAACATCGATTTCATACTTTCATTATGCCCAGATTCCTGCGGCTCAAGTGTGCACTAAAGTCAAAGGCAAATACCTAGTTGGAGTTATGTATGAGCGGGCCAATATCACGAATTGCTAGCGCGGTAAGTAGCAAGCGAGTTACGCCTTCTCAGGTAGTTAACAAGGCGCTTGAGAATATTGAAGCAAGCAATCCTGTTCTCAACTACATGGCTCAACATTGCCCGGAATCCGCACTAGAGTCTGCGGCCAGTCATAACGGATTAGGCCGGCTAGCTGGAGTTCCGGTTTTAGTAAAAGACTTAGAGCAAGTCATCGGATTGCCTACTCGTAAAGGCAGCCTCGCACTTGCCGATGCATCGCCAGAGAAAGTAGATGGAACAGTTGTTGCCCGACTAAAAGCTGCGGGCGCAATCGTTGTTGGTAAAACGACCCTTCCAGAGTTTGCAATCGAGGGTTACACCGCGAATCGCGCAACTGGCGTAACTCGTAACCCTTGGAATCTCGAACTATCACCAGGCGGTTCAAGTGGTGGTTCAGCAGCAGCAGTTAGCGCTGGCGCAGTTCCGATTGCCACAGCAACTGATGGTGGGGGATCGATTCGAATTCCAGCTGCATTTTGTGGACTAGTTGGTTTGAAACCATCAAACGGAGTCATCGGCCGTTGGCCAACTCAAGATTGGATTGATTTTTCAACTGAAGGTCCGTTTGCAACCACCGTCAGTGACCTGCGCCTACTGATGTCAGTTATCGCTGGTGCCACACCAGGGGATCCAACTGGCCAAGTTGGTTTAAGTCCAACGGAGTATTTGAAGTTCCGCAATCAAACGCCAACAAAGATTTATGCCGCCACCAGAACTTCAGATTTTGGTGCTTTGCCGGCTGAGCTAGAACAAGTGTTTCGAGGCGCAGTTGCAGAACTCAGTGGACAGTTGAATCTGCAAGTTAATTGGATTGAACCTGGCTCGCTATTTGGCACCGCAGATCCTGACTTGGACTGGTTTACTACAGCAACAGCTGAACACTTGGTTTCACTCGGACGCGATTGGGTGGTTGAGAACTTTGACCTTCTGCATCCAGCTAGCCAAGAGTTTTTCACGCAAGGTATGAATGCAGATTTAGATGAATACATCGAAGCGCGCCGCCGCAGATTTGATTATGTGCGAGTCATGGATGAACTGCTAACCGGAAATGCAATTTTGTTAACGCCAACTGTGGCCGAAATTGGATGGTTTGCTGATGGTCGATTGTCCCCAGATTCGCCGGCCGCACTTTCGCCACCGGAAAGTTACTCAACAGCGCTGCAAAACATAACGGGCCACCCAGCTATGTCGTTACCACTTCCGGTTATGAGTAGTGGACTGCCAGGTGCATTGCAGATTACGGCAGCTCGATATCGCGAAGATTTATTGCTGGATCTGGCACAGAACTGGGAACGTACAAACCCATGGCAACTTAATGCCACGGGCTATGACGCCTTCGATTCTTTTCTAGATTAATTCGACAAGCCTTATGACGGCGCCATCACGCTGAGCAGGTCGTAAATCACGTGCGATGCAGCAATGCCAGTCATCTGTGCATGATCGTATGCCGGTGCGACTTCCACAACATCTGCACCAACAATGTTCATGTCACCAAATGAACGAATCACCTTAAGCAATTCACGACTAGTTAAGCCGCCGGCTTCTGGGGTTCCAGTGCCTGGTGCATGCGAAGGATCCAAAACATCAATATCGATCGAGACATACATTGGGCGGTTTTGGACTCGATCCCGAATCTTATCGATTGCACCTTGAGCGCCGATATCTTCAAATTCGACGGACGAGAAAATTTCAAAACCTAAACTCTTGTCTTGATCCAAATCTTTGGCCGAATAAAGTGGCCCACGAATTCCAACATGCATTGAGCCTTCTTTATCGATTAAGCTTTCTTCAGAAGCACGTCTAAATGGTGTGCCATGTGTGTAGTCCTCGCCAAAGTATGAGTCCCAGGTGTCAAGGTGGGCGTCAAAGTGCACCACGCTAATCGGTCCGTGTTTTGCAGCCATTGTGCGCAGCAGAGGAAGCGCAATGGTGTGATCGCCGCCAATCGTGATTAAGCGCTTGGCGCGCTCGTGCAAGGCACGGGATCCA
>CAIYGJ010000165.1 GCA_903925705.1 uncultured Actinomycetes bacterium
CAACAATGCTGCGAGCCAAAAGTGCGCCAACGACGTTTCCAGTCCCGCAATAGGCACCGACTGCCCAAACACCAGGGTGAACTTCTTTCACAATCGGCAAACCAGAATCGGTATAGCTGACGATGGCCGCCCAGTGATGCTCAACCGGAGCTGTCACACCAATGGATTCAAGTTTGCGCTCAAGATAGTCGCGGATCACTTGCGTTGGTTCAACAACGTCGGTTGCTTCTTGATCTAGCGCTAGATCCCTGCCACCGCCGATTGCAATTCGACCATCAGGAAGTTGTTGCCAGTAGTCCCAGCCTTGACGCACGTAGACCGCATATTTCAAATTGAGTTTTGTTTCTGGCTCAGTTGAAATCATCTGTAAGCGCGTTGGTTGAACTAGTTCAAAGATTTCTGGAAGTGCCTTACCTAAGTTGCCATCAACGGCAACCACAACGTGCTTGGCCTTAATGCTGCCTTGATCAGTTGTGATTAGACCTGATTCAATTTTTATTGCTGGTGAGTGTGTAAAGATCTGGGCACCAGTGGACGTGGCAAGTTTTGCTAGCTGCACAGCTCGCTTAGCAGGATGGAAAGTTCCGTCAGTTGGAATCAAAATTCCAACACCTTGATCACCCTGATAGTCCTCAACTGGAAATCCATCAGCTATCAAAGCATCACGATGTGCGTAAGTATCACTAAGTTCTTCAGCATCCTCGCCTAATCGCAATTCACCAATGCGTAGTGCGCCAATTCGAGAAACTGCTTCTGGCGTAGTGGCTTCGATTCGATCCATTTCATCCAGAGTGTGTTGATAAAGAGCAGTGGCACGTTCGACACCAAAATCTTTTCGAACATTGTGATGAAAGTCTGCAATGCCAGCAAGTAACAAACCACCATTTCGTCCTGCAGCGCCAGCGGCAATCCGATCTGCATCGATACCGATTACTGATAAGCCACGTTGTGCAGCATGAAGTAGTGCAGTTAGTCCAGACCCGCCAAGTCCAACGACGACGAGATCAGCTTCAAGGTTGCTAGTAAGTTGCGGAAATTCTGGGCGTTCAACGTTTATATCCCAAACGATGCCCATTACATATCCATTTCATTCGCAGTTTGAATTAGGTTTTTTAAACCTTAGGTATCAGCATAGGAGTATGAGTTCGAAGCCCAATAATCCTGAAGAAACTACGGATGCAAAAACCCAAAGTTCAGCACGGTTGCGGGCATTGTTAGACGATGTCGAATTAACACCAGAGCAAACTAGTGACGATGTCGCACCGCCTTCAAATCGAGATCGCGAATTACTCGAAGATGTCCCGCCGCACCACGGTTAAGGCACATTGCGCTTAATACTCGCAAAAAATTACGGAAGCAACGCGATAGTGAATCCCTGATTAGAAGAACTGCCAGCAATACTTATTGCAGCAACCGAATCCACGCCAATAATTATCGAATTGCTGATTGATTCGCCAGAAAACATCGAGCCGTTAGCCGACACCGGAATTGCCAGAATTCGAGCACGCGAGGCAATTAGGACGCCAGTATTTAATCCATCATTACTTGATCCATACACATCGATTAAATTTCCAACTGCCAAAAGCGAGCTGCTAGTCCCAGCATTTACGGGAAGTGAAACCGCAACGTAATTTTCTGGCAGTCCTGTTAATAACCCGGAACCAACTAAATCATTACTGCTCAATGGTTGATTCGGTGCAAGCGATCGGGCTAAAACTCGTCCGACCAACTCCGCTGGATCTGACTGTAATGAATTCCAAGATGATTCATCAGGAATCGATTTTTGAACTAAGTCCGTGGGCGACAAAGTTGCGCCAGCGCTCAACGGTCTGGTTGCAACTAGAACTTTGGTTTGAGATCCAGGTCCAGGAACAATCAAGCTCAGCACGATTAAAGTGCCTAGGCCAGCTAGTGTGGCTGCGATCGAGCGGCGATACCGAACTATCAAGGGATAGTACTTATGGAGAATTTCAAGGTTTTTCATAGTTGTGCCACGATAAGTCCAAATCCAGATTTCGCGAGTTAATTTATCCACAGGTACGATAACCAGAGTCGAAAGGAAATCATGCCTACTTATCAATACGTGTGCGGACAATGTGATGCGCCACTTGAAGTAGTCCAATCCTTTTCTGATGACGCTTTAACGACTTGCCCAGAATGTAAAGCAGAAGCCTTGAAAAAGGTTTACGGCTCGGTCGGCGTAGTTTTCAAAGGATCTGGTTTTTACCGAAACGATTCCCGCGGCACGACTTCGTCGGCAACGCCTAGTGCATCCGACTCAACTTCTTCAGCGCCAGCTGCAGCCACCACCCCAACACCGGCAGCCGCACCTGCGCCAGCTAGTACTCCAAGCACCAGTGCTTAAGTTTGGCTTCGTTGCCGCAATTGGGGCAGCACTTGGTTCGCTTGCTAGATTACAAATTTCCTACTGGATTCAAACTCCAAGTGAAACATCTTTTCCGTGGTCGACATTTCTAGTCAATGTAATTGGTGCACTACTAATTGGTCTAGTTGCTTGCTATCCCAAAATAATGAATAACGAAGCTCGACGTCACTTTGTCGTGACAGGTTTCTTGGGTGGCTTTACAACTTTCTCAGCGATCGCAGTTGAAACCCTGAATCTGGCAAGCGTGCCGTTGATTTCCATTAGTTATGTGGTTGCAACTTTTGCGATAGGTATAGCCGCAACCCACATTGGCACCTTGCTAGGGGATCGCCGATGAACTTAATGCTGTTTATTCTGGCTGCAGCAATTGGCGGCTTTATTCGTTTTGCAGTTGAGTACTACTTGCCTCCAGTAGGAACATCGGCCTTCCCACGTGCCACCTTGTTGGTAAATATTGTTGGCGCCTTCACATTAGGAATTGTTTTAGCTTTGCCAGGCGTATGGCAAGTAATTTTAGGAATCGGTTTGTGTGGCGCCTTAACCACATTTAGTGGAGTCAGTTTGCAGCTACATCGAAGACTTACCGCTGCGGCGTATCGGCCAGCAATGATTTATGCGGTCACCTTGATAACCGGCGGCGTGGTCGCTGCAGGTATTGGCATGATTTTGGGACGTTATTTATTTAGTTAATTTGCAAGATCTGACTTGGTGTGACAATTACATCAATCAGCGCGTCATGAACTTCACTTGGTACCGATTCATCGACTTCGTCATCAAACACCAGACAAATTCGTAGCGGTCCGCCAGAGGCATACGTTGGCACCTGAGCTAAGGCACGATCGTAATACCCAGCGCCTCGGCCTAACCGAGAGCCATCCCGCCCAACTCGGAGGGCTGGAATCAGAATTGCACTTGCATTAGAGATATCAATCTCAGCAGGGATAGGTTCATATATTCCGTAACTATTTTTTACTAATTCGGTATCGTCAAATCCCCATGCCAAAGAATTTCCAGGTTTCATAATCGGCAGCGCAACATCTTTACCAAGCTCACACAACTTTGTGCGAACCTGGGTTGTTGGTGGTTCAGTTGCCATGGAAACAAAACAGGTGACTAATTGTCCTTTACACATTGCAGCCCAGTCATGATTTCCGAGAGCCGATCCAGCGGCAGAAATTTCCGCACTGCTTCGCGCAGATCGCGATGACATTGATTGCTCGCGCACTGTGTCTTTGGAACGACTTACCATTCCTTAACCGTATTGCCAGTAAAGTCTAGGTATGAGCAACAGGGGCAAGATTCATAAAGCCGTAATTCCGGTGGCTGGATTAGGTACGCGATTTTTGCCGGCCACCAAAGCAACCCCAAAAGAGATGCTTCCGGTTGTAGATAAGCCTGCAATTCAATATGTGGTTGAAGAAGCCGTCGCTGCAGGCATAAATGACGTCCTTTTTGTAACGGGACGCAATAAGGAATCACTAGAAAACCATTTCGATCGATCGCCGAGCCTAGAACAAACTTTGGCCGAACGCGGTGCATCGGATATGCAAGCCAAGATTTCGGGCTTAGCGAATTTGGCAGCAATGCATTACGTGCGTCAAGGAGTCCCAATGGGATTAGGCCACGCGGTAAGCATGGCAAAAGCACATGTTGGCAATCAGGCATTTGCAGTTTTACTAGGTGACGATTTAGTTGATGTAAAAACTCCGATCTTGCCTGAAATGTTTGCAGCACAAGCAAAACTCGGCGGCAGCATTTTGGCGCTCATGGAAGTTCCAGACGATCAAATTCACTTGTATGGGTGTGCCGCTGTTGAGCCGACTGATAACCCAGACATCGTGCGCGTCACCGAATTAGTTGAGAAACCCGCAGCTGGAACTGCGCCTAGCAATCTTGCGGTAATCGGACGCTATGTCATCGATCCCGCAGTCTTTGAATTGCTTGAAAATCTTGCACCCGGTCGTGGTGGCGAAATTCAGTTAACAGATGCATTGGCATCCTTAATTAATTTGCCGGCTGAATCTGGTGGCGGAGTACATGCGGTGATCTTCCGTGGCAAACGATATGACACTGGAGACAAACTTTCATATTTAAAGAGTGTCGTATCAATAGCCCTTGATCGAGAGGACTTAGGTCCTGATCTTCGCGCCTGGCTGACTTCGTATTTAGCAGGCCAGATTTAATGCGTTCCGTTGAGCAACACCTAGAAGCAGTCTTAGCTAATGTTTCACCTTTGGAATCTTTGGAAGTTGGATTACTAGGCTCGGTCGGCTGCGTTCTAGCGGAGCAAGTAAATACAGATAACGATGGCAGTGAACACGTTTTACTGCCGCAGGGAACAACAATTGGCGCAAGGCACGTCGCTCTTTTGGCGGCAGCAAATTTGGGTCGGATTTGGGTTCATCCAAAACCTCGAGTAGTTATCTTGACGGTGGGTAGTGATTTGGCCGATCCAGGTACTTTAGAAGACCTGCGCCCTGACATAAACGGCATCGCATTAACTACGGCATCAACAGCCGCGGGCGCAATGACATTTCGGGTTGGTCCCCTGCAAAGTGATTCAGACTTGATTCGATCTGCGATTGAAGATCAACTAGTTCGGGCTGACGTAATTATCACGGCATGCGGTATGAATGCTGGTGATTATGACCTACTGACAAACGTCCTTCGACAACTTGGACGGGTTGAGATTTCCCGCGTCAATATGACACCAGGTGGAGCGCAAGGTTTTGGCATTATTGGTCCAGATTCGACTCCAATTTTTGTCTTGCCAGGCAATCCAGTTGGCGCATTACTTTCCTTCGATGTTTTTGTTCGACCATTGATCAGAAGACTTATGGGCCATAGCAAATTGCATCATCGAGTAATAGAAGCTCGACTTGAAACCAACGTGGATGGCGCTGGTGATGATGCTCGTTATGTGCGCGCACATGTGTCTCGTACCGGAAACTTCCCAACTGTGAAATCGTTAGAAAATAGCAACGATGAGCCATTTGCTGGTTTAGGAACTGCTGATGCGCTCATTGTTGTGCCAGCTGGAACTACCCGCTTGAATGCTGGTGACACCGTAAAAGTTATGCAACTCGATGACATGAGTGACGAATAACTAGGGTGAGCAAGTGACGAAAGCTTGGCCGGCCACTTTGATTCACGGTGATGTAAAAGTTAGACCACTGCGGGTTCGTGATGCCAGAAGATGGCAACAATTGCGACAGCTGAATCATGACTGGCTCCAAGAATGGGAAGCCACCTCACCAATGCCAAGTGTTGAACCACCGCCAACTTTTCGACAAAGTGCCAAGCGCATGTTGGCCGAAGCCAGAGATGGTCGCACGATGCCATTTGTAGTCGAATACCAAGGAACCTTTGTAGGTCAGATTAACGTTTCGGACATTTCGTACGGTTCGCTTCGAGGCTGTCATTTTGGTTACTGGATTGATGAGTCTGCTTCGGACAAGCGGATTATGACTACCGCCGCCGCTTTAGTGACAGATCACTTGTTACAAACCCTTGCCCTACACCGAGTCGAAATTGCAGTTCGACCAGAGAATATCCCAAGTAACCGCTTGGCTATTCGCCTTGGATACAAGTTTGAAGGCACACGACCAGCCTTCTTGCACATTAATCGGCAATGGCGTGATCACAATATCTACGTCATGATGCCCGACACCATCTCAGGCACTGTGCTCAATCACATCATCAGCTAGCGCGACACGAGCAACCGATAGCCCTTTAGTTCCACAAGATATTGGTAATTACGCCGTACCGTAAATAACCATGACCGGCTTGTTATATCTCATCGTTGTAGTGATGTGGGCCGTTGTCTTAGTCCCAATCTGGTTGAAGAGTCACGACCGAGCTCAAGTTGAAAAAGGACTTCGCGAAGAAGGCGAAGTTGCAGTTAAATGGCGCTGGCAAAAACGGGAACCAATGCAACCTAGACAACTTGCTTTTGTACGTCGTCGCAGAGCCGCAATGATTTTGTTTACGGCTTTGGTCGCAACTATTGTTTTAAGTGCAGCTGGAAAAATTTCAGTCTTCTGGATTGCTGCCCCAACAATTTTGATAGTTGGATTTGCTACAGCGGCAGCACGAAATGCAAAGCATGCACCTCGTCCAATGCGTCAGGTTCAAACTCACGACGAAAGTGCGCCAAGAACTCAGGCCGCTGTTCCAGATCACCGCACTGAAATTATTGCGCTCACTGAAACAGTTACGGAAACCAGTAGAACTTGGCAGCCAGTTGAAACTCCGCTTCCTTCATATGTGAAAGCCGACAAGGCAACAACTTATTCTCGAGTAATCGATTCCGAAAAACCATGGACTGGTCAAGACATGGTCGAACAAGCTGAACTTCTTAAAACCCAGCGGGCAGCTCGAATTCAAGAATCGCAAAAGCGCCTAGAAGAGGCCCGTGCGATTGCTATGGAGAAAGCGCGTAAAGCAGCATTGGCAGCAGCACAGATCTACCCAGAGGTTGCAGAAAAGCGCGCAGTAAACGAATAATCCTTTCGCAGTACAATTAGGTTCAGCGAAGGAGATCCAAATGCATACCACAATAAACGTGTCAGGAATGACTTGTGGGCATTGCGTTTCCGCCGTAACTATGGAGTTATCTTTACTTCCAACAGTTACAGAAGTTGAAGTGGATCTGGAAGCCGGGCAAGTCACTATTACCTCTGATTCAGTTCTAGATCCGGGACAACTTGCTACTGCAATCGATGAAGCCGGATACGAGCTCGTTCCCAACTAATGTCAGCTAGAAGCGTTGAGCTCAGCGTAGGTGGGATGACCTGCGCTTCTTGCTCACGTCGAGTTGAAAAATCTTTAGAAAAGATATCAGGCGTCAGGGCATCCGTTAACTATGCGACCGGAGTCGCATTTGCGGACGTCGATTCTGAAATTTCCAACGAAGAATTAGTCGCAGCAATTGAAAAGACTGGATACACCGCTTCGGTTTCGGGTAAAGCAGTAGAACTTTATGGTCTCCGAGAGTTTCGAATAAGGCTGATTTTCTCTGCAGTTTTAACAATTCCACTAATGACTATTGCCATGATGCCAACTTTGCAATTTTCATATTGGCAATGGGTGTGTGCAGCACTTGCCACGCCAGTTGCAACCTGGGGTGCATGGCCGTTTCATCGGGCAGCGTTTCTAAATTTGCGACACCGTGCCGTAACGATGGATTCGTTAGTCAGTCTCGGAGTTTTAGTTTCATACCTGTGGTCGATGTGGGCGGTTTTGTTCACTTCCGCTGGCACAGTTGGCATGACTATGAGTGCCGAGTTCTTCCCGAAGCGGTACGAATCGGCACACCCGGGCCTCTATTTTGAGGTTGCTGCCGGCGTTACAACTCTGGTGCTACTTGGAAAATTTCTAGAACACAGAGCTCGCGAACAGTCACAAAAAGCAATTGAAAATTTGGCAAGTTTGAATCCAAAATTTGCTTTCGTAATCAAAAACGGCGAGCAGATGAAGACTGCAATCGAAAATGTCGCAGTTGGCGACATGATCTACGTCCCAGCCGGCAGCCAAATTCCAGTAGATGCGATCGTAATTTCAGGATCTGGCCATGTCGATAACTCTTTAATTACTGGTGAATCCCTTCCAGTAGCAGTGAATGTTGGCGACGAAGTAATCGGTGCCACCGTTTTGATTGATACCGCACTTACTATCCAAGCGAAAGCAGTCGGCAAGGACACAGTGCTTTCCGGTATCTCAAGACTTGTGCATCAAGCCCAAACCGGAAAGGCCGAAGTCACGCGGTTAGTAGATCGAGTTTCTGAAATCTTTGTGCCGATAGTTGTTGTGCTTGCGGTAATAACCGCGGCGTCATGGTTTGCGATCACTGGCGATTCCGGTTTAGCGATCACAACTGGAATTGCTGTGCTAGTTATAGCTTGTCCATGCGCATTAGGACTTGCAACACCAACTGCACTCCTAGTTGGAACTGGCCGAGGCGCCCAACTTGGAATTTTGATAAGAGGTCCACACGCGATTGAGTCAAGCCAAAAGATCGATGTGATCATCATGGATAAAACGGGAACTCTGACCGATGGACGCATGAGCGTTGTTGAAGTTTTCAGCAAGATTGAACCAGCTGAACTGTGGCAGATCGTTGATTCATTGGAGGCAAGTTCTACCCATCCCATTGCAACAAGTCTGCGTGTGCATGCGCGGAAGTTTGAGTTCACTAAGGAAACAGCAAATAGGGTTCATACCGTTGGAGGATCTGGGGTTCAAGGAATTGTTGCGGGCCATCCGTGCGCTCTGGGATCACCTAAGTGGCTTGGAGTTCCAGACGGGGAGTTCGCAAACGCTGCACATCGATTTGAATTTCGTGGTGACAGCGTAGTTGTGGTTTATCGAGATGCTTACGCTGTTGCGGTGATTGCGTTGGCAGATGCCTTGGATGCAAGTGCCATTCCGGCTCTGGCGCATTTGAATCAGTTAAAGATCTCACCAATTGTGGCTTCTGGCGACAATGAAGTTGCAGTCAGAAAAATCAGTGACCAGCTTTCAATTACTAAATTCTTTGCTAACAGTTCACCAGCAGCAAAACTTGCATTGGTAACAGAGAGCCAAAATGAAGGACACTTCGTTGCAATGATCGGTGATGGCATCAATGATGCAGCAGCCTTAGCAAAAGCACACCTAAGTTTGGCTATGGGATCGGGCGCTGATGTTGCAGCTAGCGCAGCGGATATTGTGTTGTTGCGTTCAACTATGGCCGCAGCTGTTGATGCAATTGAGTTGTCCAGAGCAACAATGCGCACAATCAAAATCAATTTGTTTTGGGCTTTTGCCTATAACGTGGCCGCGATTCCGCTAGCCATGTTTGGATTGCTTGGTCCAGTTATCGCAGCAGCAGCAATGGCATTTTCCAGTGTCTTTGTAGTGACGAATAGTTTGCGACTTCGATCTTTTAAATCAATTAGTAGCTAAACCCAGGTAGGTAGCCACATCCGCAGGTGCCACATTTGGTAACTAATTGAATGGCCAGTCAGAATCGGATAAAAGAATGCAGTTAGTACTGCAGCTACCAGTAAAAAAGTTAGAGTCGGCCAGCGCCAGGCAATCGGTTTATCGCTCTGAACTCTTTCATTTGCGAAATAAAGTGCGAGTGCTAAAGCCATAACGGTATAGGGAATGAATGCCACGGAATAAAAACTGAATGTGGTTCGCGCCGGAAAAAATAACCAAGGTACCCAACCAGCTGCAAATGCCACAGCGATTGGAAGTGCGGCGCTATGTCGCCGGGCAACAGCAAAGTAGATGATGATTGCAAGGGCCACAGCACCAGCCCACCAAATTAGTGGATTACCTAGTGGAATCACTTCTTGCGAACATGAATCAGTGCCGCAAGTTGGATTAGTTTCATAGAAAAAACTAGTTGGCCGAATCATTAATGGCCAGGACCAGGGATTGGAAGCGTAACTGTGTGGCGTGACTAGATGAGTATGGAAACTCAACATGTCCTTGTGATAGTGAAACAGACTCATCAAAGAATCTGGCAGCCATGAAGTTACATGGTTTTCTTGTGCCCAGTTGCGATTCCAACCGCCAGAGCTTCGAAACCAACCAATCCAACTTGAAATGTAAATTGCAATTATGGCAAATGGCATCAAGAGTGCTGGTAAGAAATCCTTGACCAACCAAACTCTTATTCCTTCAAGGCGTTTACTGCGTCGTTCGTAATCCCAAACCAACATCAAGATTCCAAATGCAGCGGCGAAATAAATCCCACTCCACTTTGTTGCGCAGGCCAACCCAAGGGAAACTACCATGGCCCAGCGCCAGTTTTTAGAACTCCCAGAATTTGCACAGTCTCGATCGATGATCAAAAATCCAAACGCACAAAGCACAAAAAATGACAATGAAGTATCGAGTAATGCGGTTCGACTCATAGCGATGTGCAAGCCATCAATGGCAAG
>CAIYGJ010000166.1 GCA_903925705.1 uncultured Actinomycetes bacterium
CCTTAAACATTGCGCAATTGCAGAATGTTCACTATCAACTGGAACAATTTGTCCAGGCTGTGCCAGTTGGGTTACTGCTCGGCCACCTATTACTAACGACTCTTTATTTGCCAGTGCTAAAACTGAACCGGCAGATAACGCAGCGACCGTTGGAAGCAAACCAACTGCACCAGTTATTCCATTGACCACCACATCGGCTGAAATTCCAGCAAGTTCAGTTGCCGCTTGTGGTCCAATTAGCATTTTTGGAAGTGTGAAATTGCCCTCGGAGTATCCAGCTTTTTTTGCTTGAGCGTAAATGGCTAATTGCACATCTTGGGCTGCGGTTGCATTTGCTATCGCAACATACTCAACTTGGAATTCTAAAGCTTGCTCTGCAAGCAAACTTGGGTTGTTTCCGCCCGCAGATATTCCAATAACTTTAAACTCAGCGTCACTTTCCCTGATCACTTCTAATGTTTGGGTTCCGATGCTTCCAGTGGAGCCCAGGACGATTACTGAACGCATAAAGATTTCATACCTGACTAAATGCAGTTCTTGGTATCAACTAGAGCGCTAGATCGCTAAGGACCAAAATGCGTTCATGTGTTAGGTCACGCATCGCATGTAGCAATCCCTCTTTACCAACACCAGATGCCTTAACGCCACCGTATGGCATTTGATCTGAGCGGAAAGTCGGAACATCACCAATGATTACGCCACCAACTTCAAGTTCAGAGTGGGCCAAGAATGCAGTTTGAACGTTATGGGTAAAGACTCCAGCCTGCAGACCAAATGGTGAGTCATTAACTATGGCGAAGGCTTCTTGGGTTGATGCAATGGAATTGACGAGCATTACTGGCCCGAAAACTTCATTGCAAGAAACCTTGGCATCAACAGCTACGTCAGAAAGAACAGTTGGTTCGTAGTACGAACCGTTGCGCTTGCCACCGGTTAGAACTTTGGCTCCCCCGGCAACGGCTTCGTTTACCCATTCCTCAACTCGCATAGCTGCTGCTTCGTTGATCATCGGGCCGACAACAGTCTTTTCATCTCGCGGATCCCCATTTGGAAGCGCAGCAACAGCAGTAACAATTCGATTTTTCATTTCTTCAAAGATTGAATCGTGAATTAGAACTCGCTGAACTGAGATGCATGACTGACCAGCTTGGTAATTAGCAAAAGTTGCAATGCGCGAAGCAGCCCAAGTCATATCTTTTTCGCTATTCCAATCTTCTAGAACTACCGCTGCTGCATTTCCACCAAGTTCAAGAGTTATGTGCTTACTCGGAACTGCCTTTTGAATTTCGAATCCGACTTTGTCAGAACCCGTGAAAGAAACCACTGGAAGACGTACGTCAGCGACAAGTGCTGGAGCCGCTTCGTTACCAACTGGGATAACTGACCATGAACCTGCGGGTAAGTCTGTCTCGGCCAGAATCTCACCGAGCAATAAAGCGCTTAGTGGCGTACTTGGAGCGGGCTTGATGACAATTGGGGCGCCAACTGCAATCGCTGGCGCAACTTTGTGGGCAACTAAATTCATCGGAAAGTTAAATGGTGAGATGCCAAGTACTGGCCCATGTGGGAATCGACGAATAATTGCCATTCGTCCAGCGGTAGCCGCTTCAGTAACAAGTCTTTGAAGTACGCCTGAGAATCTGCGCACTTCTTCAGCCGCCCAGCGGAATACCAATCCAGCTCGGCCTGATTCGGCGCGCGCCCACATAAGTGGTTTGCCATTCTCATCCAAAATCAATTGTGCAATCTCTTCAGCGCGTTCGGTCAGCCGCTTTGAGACATGCATTAGCGCATCCGCGCGTTGTGCAGCGGTGGTTCGACGCGCAGCATGACGCGATTCCCAAGCAGCCGCGACGGCTTCTTCTACTTGGGCAGCATTAGGTACGTAATACTGGCCAACAACTTTTCCATCACCTGGGTGAATTACGTCTGCGACAACATCGCTGGTAGCTGGCTTTCCGGCAATCCAAAATGGGTAAATAGCGCTCATATCCCCATACGTTACGCCCATATCTGCCCTGCCACTAACTGCGGGTCAAAGGTATTTTCGATTTCCTAGGGTCGACTTGTCAGAATCGCTTGCAGGTCTAACATTGTTTCCATGACTGCTACAAATATTTCAGCCCCAGTAAACAACATCGCGCAAGAGCGAAACCTAGTGACCGCAATACCCGGACCAAAATCCATTGCGCTGCAAGCCCGTCGGGCAAGTGCGGTCAGTGGTGGAGTTGGAACTGCCCTACCTATTTATATCGAACGTGCCGCAGGTGGCATCGTCGTTGATATTGATGGCAACTCCTTGATCGACATGGGTTCAGGTATCGCAGTTACTGGTGTTGGTAACGCTGCCGAAGAAGTTGTGACTCGGGTTCAAGAGCAAGTCGCCAGATTCACGCACACTTGCTTTACCGTCACACCCTATGAAGGTTATGTAGAAGTTTGTGAAGCACTTAACCGGTTAACTCCTGGAGATCACGAAAAGCGTTCCGCGCTGTTCAATTCTGGCGCCGAAGCAGTCGAAAACGCCGTCAAGATTGCGCGCTCCTACACAAAGCGCCAGATGGTTGTGGTTTTTGAACATGGTTACCACGGTCGTACTAACTTAACAATGGGAATGACCGCGAAAAACATTCCATACAAGCAAGGCTTTGGCCCATTTGCTCCAGAAATTTACCGCATGCCAATGTCTAATCCTTCGCACGATGGCCTAACTGGCGCACAAGCTGCCGCACACGCAATCAGCAAGATGAATAAAGAACTCGGTGCTAACAACATTGCGGCAATTGTGATTGAACCAATTCAGGGTGAAGGTGGCTTCGTAGTTCCAGCAATTGGTTTCCTACCTGAACTAGTTAAGTTCTCTAAGGACAATGGAATCGTATTTGTAGCCGATGAAGTTCAGACTGGCTTCTGTCGCACCGGACAATGGTTTGCTTCTGAGCATGAAGGCATCGTTGCGGACATGATCATCACGGCTAAAGGTATTGCTGGTGGCCTTCCACTATCCGCAGTTACTGGCCGCGCCGAAATCATGGACTCCGTAGATGCCGGTGGCCTTGGTGGAACATATGCAGGCAGTCCGATTGCATGCGCTGCTGCTCTTGGCTCCATTGCTGTTATGGAACGTGAAGACCTAAACGCAAAAGCGCGTCGCATTGAAGAAATCATGATGCCAAGATTGCAAAAAATTGCTGAAGATACCGGAGTGATCTGCGATGTTCGTGGTCGCGGTGCCATGGTTGCAGTAGAAATTGTTAAGAAGGGTTCCATGGAACCCGATGCTGACATGACTAACAAAGTTGCAAAGATGTGTCACCAGAATGGAGTGCTAGTTCTCACAGCCGGTACCTACGGAAACGTACTTCGCTTCTTGCCACCAATGGTTATGTCAGAAAACTTACTTGAAGATGCCCTCACCATCATTGAGCAGCAGTTCAAAGAAGCCACTGCTTAGGTTCATCTAGCGATGACTCAGCAAACTGAACACGCTTCAGTTAAACGAGTGCGCACCGAACTTGAACGTCACGACATTATCACCGAGATTCGTCATCTTTCGGATACC
>CAIYGJ010000167.1 GCA_903925705.1 uncultured Actinomycetes bacterium
GACTTGCCGCTTCCACTTCCACCGACCAGACCGACTTGCGATCCCGCAGCAGCCAATAAATCTATTCCGGTAATTGCCGAGCGAGTACTCCCAGGCCAGTGGGCACTAACTTCGGTAACTGTTATCTCGTCTCCAGAAATTTGGACGGAGGTTTCTGGTTCCACAACAGGGTCTGCAGAATCTAGGACTTCACAAATTCTGTGTGCGCTGCCTCGCACTCGAGCCAGACTCAAGGCAGCAGATGGGAAGCTGGCAACAGACTCAAACGCAGCCATGGGTATAAGGGCGATTACCACCAGGAACAATCCATCTAGTTGGTTTGCATTCATGGCTTGGATAGCCGTTGCTACTGAAACTAAAATTGCAGTCCCTTGTGCAAGCACGGTTAGTGCGCCGGCAACTCCAAGACTGCTAGCAAGTCTTTGACTTCGAGTTGTTAACTCAGCATCCAGACTTGAAATCTTGGCAAGTGATAAATCAGCAGCATCTAACATCAGCAAATCAGCTGAGCCAGTAAAGAATGCGCTCAATTCTTCGGCTAACTCACCACGGAGATCTGCAGTTTCACGCTCAGATCGGGCCGCCAACTTCGAAGTTAGCCAGGGACTAATAACAGCCACAAATGAAATAGTTACCAGGAGCACAAGGCCTGCAACTGGGAAAATCAACCACGCTGCGATTACCGAAAATACCGCGGCCACAAGTCCGGAAGTTACGGGCAGAAAAACCCGAAGTGGAAGATTTTGAATTTCGTCGACATCTGCAACAAGTCTTGACATCAGATCGCCATTGCGAAACGCACTTAGTCCCGAAGGAGCTAGCGATTCAAGTTTTTGATACAGCGAACTGCGGATTGCACTCAATGACTTAAATGTTGCATTGTGTGACACCAGTCGTTCGGCATACCTTGCCACACCTCGGCTAAGTGCAAAAGTTCTAACTCCAACAACTGCAATGCTTAAGTCCAACACTGGTGGCATTTGCGCCGCCCGAGAAATCAACCAGCCACTAGTTGCCATCAAAGCCACAGCGCTCATCATGGTGATGGCGCTTAAGAAGGAAGCCAGATACAGCTCTTTACGTACGCCATCAAAGTAACGCCACATTCTTAGAATCGGAGTCATGAGCGTGCGCCAGTTGGAGTAAGTATTGGTTCTGGAATTTGAATTACTTGGTCAGCGATCGAGATCATGGCAGGTCTGTGCGCAACTGCGATAACGATTTTGCCGGCTGCGCTCATTTCTTGCACTGCCTTAATGACTAACTCTTCAGTATCACCATCTACCGAAGCAGTCGGCTCATCGAGAATTACCACCTTGCTATCGCGAATAAAGACTCGAGCCAAAGCAATTCGCCTGCGTTGCCCAGCTGAAAGTCCGGAAGAAGTTGAAACGATTGTCTCTAATCCACTTGGAAATTGAGTCTGGTCCGAAAAATCTAAACCGGCACGCAGACAGATTCTCATCAGGTCTAAATCCGATGCATTACCTGCCATCATTAACGCATCACGAACTGTGCCATTTGGAAGCCAAGGGTTTTGGGGCAGATATGCGACATGCTTGCGCCAAGAAGTAGTTTCAATTTTGGCTAAGTCGAGATCATCGACATGAATACTTCCTGAATCAGGCGCAAAAAACTTTAGGAGCGCAGAAAGCGCAGTTGATTTTCCTGACCCACTAACTCCAGTTAAAACAGATATCGAACCTTCAGTAAATGTGGCACTTAAATTTGCCAGCGCTGGCATTTGAGCTAGGGGTTTGGCGTAGGTCAGTTTAGCTATCGTGATTTTCTTTGGCTCGGGACAAGTTGCTTTTGAACCAGCGCCATCCTCAACAAGTGGATGTTCAAGGATTTCGAACATGTGGTTTGCAGCCTCTAAACCTTCAGCTACGGCATGAAAGTTTGCGCCAACTTGTCGCAAGGGTAGGTATACCTCTGGCACAAGCAGCAGAACTATAAGTCCTTCTCTAAGTTGCATCGTGCCATTTACTAATCGAAGTCCAATTGCTACCGCGACCAACGCAACCGAAAGAGTCGCAATTAACTCGAGTACCAGCGATGAGAGAAAAGAGATTCTAAGTACACCCATTGTGGAGGTGCGGTAGTCCTCACCAACTGCCTTAATGGTCTTGGCTTGAAACCTTGAACGATTAAACGCTTTGAGCGTAGGTAGACCACTAACTAGATCCAGGAAATGTCCTGAAAGCGCCTGCATGCTGTGCCATTGCTTATCGACTTTACTTTGCGTGACCCAGCCAACTAACGCCATGAAAAATGGAATCAATGGAACGGTTAAGGCGACGACAACTGCACTAAGAATATCTTGCGTAAGGATCGCAACCCCAACTGCAAGAGGAATGATTGCCGAGAGAATTAGCTGTGGCAAATAGCGCGAGAAGTAAATGTCCAGTGCATCAAGTCCGCGAGTAGCAGTGTTAGTCAAATCGCTGCTGCGCTTGCTGTAAATCCAGGCTGGCCCAAGTTTGGCACTGCGAGTTAGGACTGCCATCCGCAGTTCACTCTTAGCAGCAGCACTTGATCTCGCTGAAATGTAATCGCTGAACCAAGCTGAAATCGCCCGCACAATTACCAGGACGGCTAGCAAGATTAATTGACCTTTAACGTCAGCGAACTGCTTACCTCCGATGAATACGGAAGCAAGCAGTTCGCCTAACACTATGGCCTGGGTGATCACAATACCTGCTGTGACTATTCCGTTTACCGTGGCAAAAGCCAGGTAGTGACGGGTAGTACTTGCGTATTTCAGCAGTCTTGGATCAAGCGGTCTCACGTTATGTAGCTATACCTTTTCTAAAGCAGCTTCTTCACCCAAAGTGC
>CAIYGJ010000168.1 GCA_903925705.1 uncultured Actinomycetes bacterium
CAAATCTGAAGTCGCTCGCCATTAACTGGATTGATGGCATAACGGTTCAGGAATACGCCTGACTTTGGTCGATCTGTTGCAAGTCGATCCATGTCGCTAGTTGATTTAACTTTTTCCAAGTACTCCTGGAATGCTGATTCACTATCAGTCCCCTGCGCTAATTCAGCTGCAAGTGCTGAGTCAACAGCAACTACGAAGAAAGTTGCACCGTAAAGAGTGTCTGGGCGGGTTGTGTAAACAACTACGGATTCATCACGACCTTCGATTTCAAAACTAACTTCGGCGCCTTGGGATCTACCAATCCAGTTGCGTTGCATGAGCAAAACTTTTTCTGGCCATTCGCCTTCAAGTTCCTTCATGTCATCAAGGAGACGATCAGCGTAATCCGTAATCTTGAAATACCACTGGTTCAATTTCTTTTTGGTTACCGCAGAATCACAGCGCTCACATTCGCCACCAACAACTTGCTCATTAGCCAGAACGGTTTGGCATGAAGGGCACCAGTTAACTGCCGAGTCTTTTCGATAAGCCAGGCCACGTTCATACATCTGCAGGAAGAACCATTGGTTCCACTGGTAATACTCGGGGTCGCAAGTATTTAAAACGCGATCCCAATCGAATGAACAGGCATACCTGCGCATCGAAGCTTTTTGAATTGCAATGTTTTCGTAAGTCCAGATTGCAGGACTTTCGTTTCGCTTGATTGCTGCATTTTCAGCTGGAAGTCCGAATGCATCCCAACCAATTGGGTGCATAACGTTATATCCCTTATGAACCCAGTAGCGAGAAATTACATCACCAAGGGCGTAAGCCTCAGCATGGCCCATATGTAGGTCGCCTGATGGATAAGGGAACATGTCGAGAACGTACTTAGTTGGACGCTTGTCGTCAGGTCGGCCTGATCTAAATGGGGCTAATTCATCCCAAACCGGCAGCCATTTCTCTTGAACCGCGTGAACGTCATAGAAATTGGGATCTGGAATAACCTGCTCGCTCATGATCCCTAAGAATACTGGGAAAACTCCTATGTCTAGAATCGGGATTGTGTCTAAGCGCGGGTGGATCTTATTTGTTGCGCTGGGAATCATTTGGGGCACGCCATACCTATTCATTCGCGTAGCGGTGGCTGATCTATCCCCTGCAATCGTGGTGTTTGCTCGAGTCATGATCGCTGCCCTGATCCTGCTTCCAATCGCAATCCACCAAGGCCACGCTCGTTCTTTGTGGACACATTGGAAAGGAATTCTCACATTCGCCACGATTGAAATGTGTATTCCATTCGGTGCACTTGGCGTAGCAGAGAAAGAAATTTCCAGTTCATTAACCGGGCTGTTGATCGCGATGGTGCCATTGATTAATGCCGTGATATCGCGTCAACTCGGTCTGGACTCCGTTTGGGATGCTCGACGAATCATCGGCCTATTTGTTGGCTTCTTTGGCGTAGGCATGTTGGTCGGTTTCGATATCAGTGCGAGTAATTACTGGGCGATTGTGCTTTGTTTAGTGGCTGCTGCTGGTTACGCACTTGGTCCAATCATTATTACCAAGATGCTTAGCGATGTTGCCAGTATCGGCGTCATTGCCTGGTCAGTTTTTGTTGCAGGGTTGATTTACTTTCCTTTCGTTGCGTACGAAGTCGTTAATAACACTTGGCGTGCACCTGGAGTAACTGAAGTTTCACAAAATGCAATTCTTAGCGTCATTGCACTCGGAGTTTTATGTTCGGCGATCGCATTCGTTGCACTCTTTGCTCTGATAAAAGAAGTTGGGCCTACCCGTACAACAGTCATTACTTACATCAACCCGGCCGTGGCAATCATTCTTGGTGTCATTGTGTTGAGTGAACCGATAACTACCGGAATCATGATTGGATTTCCACTAGTACTAATCGGATCCGTAATGGCAACAAGACGAAATGTTGAAGTGGCCAGTGTTTCAGCATCTGAAGAGCGCTAGCGAGCAGTAAATCCCCGTGCGTATTGATTAGGCCACGGAATTTCATCGCCAAGATCCGCGGCGGCTTGTATTGGCCAACGTGGATTGCCCAACATTGCTCGCGCAATCATCACTGCCGAAACATCACCATCAGCCAAAATTTCTTCGGCTTGTTCACCGGTAGTAATCATGCCAACTGCGTTGGTAAGGATTCCAGCTTCTTGTTGAATCTGTCGAGCAAACTTAACTTGATAGCCCGGACCAACTTCAATTTGTTGTTCTGGTGAGATGCCAGCAGACGAGCAATCGATTAGGTCCACACCTCGCGCCTTTAGTTCGCGAGATAGTGCAACTGAATCTTCGATAGTCCAACCACCTTCAATCCAATCCGAAGCTGAAATTCGAACAAATAGTCCATGTGATGCCGGAACAATTAAGCGAACATAGCTTGCAATTTCACAAAGTAAACGAATTCGATTTTCGAACGAGCCACCGTATTCATCCGTTCGCTTATTTGAAATAGGTGAAAGGAATTCGTGAAGTAGATAGCCATGTGCGGCGTGAATCTCAATCACATCAAAGCCGGCACTTAAGGCTCGCTCAGCGGCTGCGGCAAATTGACCTTTAAGTTCTTCGATTTCATCCAGAGTCATCTCGCGTGGTGCTGCATAACCATCAAAGGCAACAGCGGATGGCGCTATCGTCTGCCAACCCCCAGCACTCGGCGCAACTGAGCCTGATTCATCCCACGGCACGTTCGTTGAACCCTTGCGGCCAGCATGAGCTAACTGGATTCCAGTTTTAACGCCAAAGCGCTGAGCGAATCTTGGTACTTCTGCCCAGACCTGAGCTTGTTGATCCGTCCATATGCCAGCACAGCGCGGTGTGATTCGGCCCTCTGGAGATACTGCACTAGCTTCGACCATCACTAATCCAGCGCCACCAGTTATTAGTGATCCGTAATGAACAGCATGCCAATCTTGAATTACGCCTTCAACTGCCGAGTACTGACACATTGGACTAACCCAGGCGCGATTCTTTAAGGTAACTCCGCCAACAGTTAGCTCAGAAAACAACTTGCTCACTCAGTCCCCAATGGTTGCGACCATGATCGCTTTGATTGTGTGCAGGCGGTTCTCAGCTTGATCGAAAACCACACTTGCTTCGGACTCAAAAACGTCATGTGTGACTTCAAGGCCGTCGCGCATTCCGGTCTTATTTGCAATTTCGCGTCCAACCGTTGTTTGTTCGTTGTGAAACCCTGGCAAGCAGTGCATAAATTTTGAATTGGCGTTACCAGTCTTAGCCAAAGCAACCTCATTGACTTGGTAACTGCCAAGTAGTTCAACGCGCTCTTTCCAAACTTCTTCAGATTCACCCATCGAAACCCACACGTCAGTGTGAATGAAGTCTGAGCCAGGCAAAGCTTCATCCATGTCTTCGGTAAGCAGGATCGATCCGCCGCTTTTGGCTAATAAACCTTGCGCAATTTCTTGAACTTCGGCCGCTGGCCATAAGGCTTTCGGAGATGCAATTCTGATATCAGAAC
>CAIYGJ010000169.1 GCA_903925705.1 uncultured Actinomycetes bacterium
CTTGAAGGCGGAGTTGTTGCAGAGAAGGTTCGTAACCTAGAACCTGGCTTTGGCTTGAACGCTGCAACTGGAGAATATGTAGATCTAATCAAGGCTGGCATCATCGATCCAGCTAAGGTAACTCGCTCTGCACTTCAGAACGCTGCATCGATTGCTGCACTATTCCTAACCACAGAGGCGGTCATTGCTGACCGACCAGAAAAGGCTGCACCAATGGCCGGTGGCGGAGACATGGGAGGTATGGATTTTTAATTCATACCCAACAAAAACTAAAAAGAACGGCCTTGAGATTTTCTCAGGGCCGTTCTTAGTTTCTGGCGCAAGCGAGGAGTAGTTTGAATATATGAGAATACATAAATCAATCGCAGCAACGATTGCGATTTTGGCCTTGACTGCTTGTTCAACTAATTCCGAAACAGTGAGGCCAAGAGGCAGTGCCATCTACACGCCAACAACGACGGCTACGGCATCACCGCCGGAAACTTCATTCTCGGCCGAAGCAGTTGTCATTGTGACGCAAGCGTTTTATGACGAGTACATGAACTGTATGACCAACCCTCCAGCTGAGGCAATCGGTCAAGTTGGAAATTGGTGCGCAAGCAATAACTCAAATGCGACCTCAAGTTTTCCAGCTAACTTAATTGCGGGTGGAGTAGCAGAAGCGGGAGCAGATCCAATTGTCTGCGCGCAAAGTTTTCCAATGAGTTACAAAGTTAAAGATGATGCCACATATTCAGTTTCTGAAAAAACTGGAAAGGCTTTCGTGGCTGAACAGTTTGGCTCAGGTGAGCTTGTATTAACTGCTTTGCTTAGTGGCGCAAACGATAAATTACTTGTCGATAACATCGTTTGTCCGGTCCCTGGGTAAATCAGAAAGCGAACTATCTTTTGCAAATTCTTTTTGAGTTGAAATAGCGCTGTCTAATTCAGACAATACTTTTTCGTAGAGTGCGAGCATGTCATCCATGTTTGGGATACTGGCTAAATTAGGGCGCGGCGAATCGATGTCTGATAATTCGAAATCGTTCATAGCCCACATCCCCGTGAGCCTTAATCGTACAAATCGGACAGCCTTCAATCAACTTGTTTGCAGGGATTGCCCTATTAAGTGACTCAGTCCGCTGCTGGTTTCCCATACAGAAGATCATCAGCATCCAGAATTCGGTAGGCATAACCCTGTTCGGCCAAGAATCGCTGGCGATGTGCAGCAAAGTCAGCATCTACCGTGTCGCGAGTAACGATTGTGTAGAAGTGCGCTGAACGCTTGTCACCCTTTGGGCGTAGCACTCGGCCAAGACGCTGGGCTTCTTCTTGTCGGGAACCGAAAGTGCCACTGATCTGAATCGCGACTCCAGCTTCCGGTAAGTCGACCGAGAAGTTCGCAACTTTCGAAACTACGAGAACTCGAGTTTCGCCTTCGCGGAAGGATTGGAACAATCGTTCGCGCTCTTTAATTGGGGTAGCCCCAGTAATAGTTGGCACACCCAAATGGGTACTGATTTCATCAAGTTGATCTAAGTACTGGCCAATTACCAAAATGTGATCGTCAGGATGCAAGTTAACTAAATGCTCAACAACACGGTTCTTATAAGACGTAGTACTTGCAAGTCGATAACGCTCTTCCGGTTCTGCCATTGCGTAGGCTAATCGCTCAGCATCTGGCAAAGTCACACGAACTTCGGCGCAATCGGCAGGCGCGATGTAACCCTGAGCTTCGATGTCTTTCCAAGGTGCGTCGTATCGCTTTGGGCCTATAAGTGAAAACACTTCACCTTCCATGCCATCTTCGCGAACCAAAGTTGCAGTTAGGCCCAGGCGTCGACGAGCTTGAATGTCTGCAGTGAATCTGAAAACAGGCGCTGGCAGTAAATGAACTTCGTCATAAATAATTAATCCCCAGTCACGGGCATCAAACAATTCCAGGTGAGCATAAACACCTTGACGACGAGTCGTCATAACTTGATATGTAGCAATTGTTACTGGGCGAATTTCTTTACGAGCTCCGGAGTATTCACCGATTTCTTCCTCGGTAAGTGTGGTGCGTTTTAATAATTCCGCTTTCCACTGTCGAGCGGAAACTGTGTTGGTAACCAAAATCAAGGTTGTTGCGCCAGCTAGAGCCATCGCTGCAGCGCCAACAATTGTTTTTCCAGCACCGCAAGGCAGCACCACAACACCAGAGCCGCCATGCCAAAAACCTTCAGCTGCTTCGCGCTGGTAAGTGCGAAGTTCAAATGAACTTTCAGCAAGTGCGATCGGATGGGCTTCGCCATCAACGTAACCAGCTAAATCTTCAGCTGGCCAACCAAGCTTTAGCAATGCTTGCTTAATGTTTCCGCGTTCGCTGGCATGAACGGCGATAGTGTCTTCATCAATTCGCTTACCAACCAGAGGCGTGATTTTCTTTGAATGCAAAATCTCTTCCAGCACAGTGCGATCATTTGCTGTCAGCACTAGTCCATGAACTGGATGCATATGTAACTGCAATCGTCCATAACGTGCCATGGTTTCTGCAATATCAACCAACAATGCATGAGGAACTGGGCAGCGGGAATATTTAAGTAACGTATCCAC
>CAIYGJ010000170.1 GCA_903925705.1 uncultured Actinomycetes bacterium
AGTGCACCGTTAGCAAGCATTCTTGGGACCAACAAAGCTGTTTCGATAGTGGGTACAAGTACTGCCGCGAATACTTATCGCAAAAAAATTCAAGTCAACGCAAGACTCTTAGCCCCAATGATGGGCGCTGCATTTATTGGATCGCTAATCGGCGCTTTGCTGGCGACCAATGTTTCGCGAGAAATCTTTGAACCAGTCATCTTGGTGATTTTGATTGCTGTTGGTTTGTTTACGCTGTTACGACCGGACTTTGGAAAACTGGAATCAACAAAAGAAACTTCATCGAAGTTTGCGCCACTCGTTGGTTTAGCGATTGGCTTTTACGATGGACTAATCGGCCCTGGTACTGGAATGTTCCTTCTGTTTTCATTGGTAACTTTTATTGGAACTAGTTTTTTGGGCGCCTCCGCAATCGCAAAATTTGTAAATGTAGCAACCAATTTGGCTGCGCTAATCATTTTCATACCTGGTGGACATGTACTTTGGGTAGTTGCTGCACTAATGGCACCAGCGAATCTGCTCGGGGGGTATTTGGGTGCTAGAACCGCACTTGATCGCGGCAGTTCATTTGTTCGTATAGTTTTTTTAGCCATGCTCGTTGCACTCGTTTTAAGGCTTGTAGCAACTTTTTAAACAACCTGCTGCTCATTTCCAATTCCACTGCAACAGGCTACGATAGTCACATAACTGCTCCACCAAATTGAAAAGGCACGACAATGATTCCAGTTTCTGAACTCACCGTATTACTGGAGCCTGTTGTGAGTTCCTTTGATCTAGATATAGATGATATAGAAATCACTAAATCCGCAGGCCAAAAAATCTTAGATGTCACCGTTGATGGTGATGCTGGAGTTAACTTAGACGAAGTTGCAGCCGTATCGCGAGCAATCTCAGAGTTCCTGGATAATTCTGATGCCATGGGTGATGAACCATATGTATTAGAAGTTGGCACCCGCGGAGTTACAAAGCCACTAACAAAACCAACACATTGGTCAAGGAATATCGGACGACTAGTTAACGTTGCCGGCGATGCCATAAACGCAGTGGGAAGAATTGTTGAATTCTCAGATCCAAATGTGACCCTAGAGGTAAACGGCAAGCCTCGGACTTTGAACATAGCTGAAATCTCTCGCGCAAATATCGAAATTGAATTCAAAAAGATGCCAAAAGAAGATGTAGCAGCCGAAGTATTGTCTGATGTCGACGAGTCAGAATAAGGGGGCACAACATGGACATTGATGTATCTGCCCTAAAAGGCTTGACGCGTGAACGTGGACTATCGCTGGATTACGTAGTTGAGTCGATTGAGCAAGCATTGCTCGTTGCCTACCTACATTCACCAGGTGCGCACGAAAGTGCGCGTGTTGTTCTGGATCGCGTTACCGGACATGTACTTGTAATCGCTGATGAACTAAACGATGAAGGCGAAAAGATTGGTGAGTTTGAAGCAACTCCAGAGGGATTTGGTCGAGTCGCAGCTTCCTTAGCTCGCGGCGTAATCACCCAAAGACTTAAGGCAGCCGATGATGATGCCACAGTTGCAGAATTCCAAGCCAAAGAAGGCGACATAGTCTCTGGCGTAATTCAGCAAGGAAGTGATCGTCAATTAATTTTCGTTAACTTGGGAAAAGTTGAAGGTGTTTTGCCTCCGGAAGAGAGCGTTCCTGGCGAAGACTATTCACATGGAACTCGTATTAGGTGTTACGTAGTCGCAGTAAAGATGGGACCGAAAGGGCCGGTTATCACGCTGTCCAGATCTCACCCCAAGTTGGTTGAAGAGTTATTTAAATTTGAAGTCCCAGAAATCGCAGATGGCACTGTTGTAATTGAAGGTCTAGCTCGCGAAGCCGGGCATCGCACCAAGATTGCGGTATCAACTAAAGCTGCAAGTGTTAATCCAAAAGGTGCTTGCATAGGTCCACTTGGTGGGCGGGTGCGCGCTGTGATGAGTGAGCTTGGCGGCGAAAAAATTGACATTGTGGACTACAGCGAGGATCTGGCTGTGTATGTGAAGCATGCACTTTCGCCTGCCAAAGTAATTTCATCAACGTTGATAGATGAAGATAATCGAATTGTCAGGGTGGTAGTGCCAGATTTTCAGTTAAGCCTTGCAATTGGCCGAGAAGGCCAGAATGCAAGATTGGCAGCCCGGTTGACTGGGGCAAAGATCGACATCAAGTCAGATATGGCCACCGAACTTTAATTCCTTATTTCGACCGATTATCTCTAAAAGCCTTATGGATATTGAGCTTCGCCAATTTGGGCTAGAGTAGGGACAAGTATCCGTTAACTACCGCTGAAAACGGGAGTGTTTATGTTCAACGCCAGGCTTGCGTTCTAGTTATGAACGCCAACAGGCAAGGTGCTCATCTGATGGGCACCAAGAAGCAGAGTGCTCAGAAATGAGCGCGCAAAAACAAGAGACGGTTCGGATCTATTAACTAGACCTCGGACCAGACTGGAGAATCGTGTCCAAGGTCCGAGTGTATGAGCTTGCAAAGGCGCTAGGCGTCGAAAGCAAAGACATCATTTCAAAGCTTGAAGAAGTTGGTGAGTACG
>CAIYGJ010000171.1 GCA_903925705.1 uncultured Actinomycetes bacterium
CTTTTGTTCTGAAATCGATTCTCGGGGAATTCTCTCAAGAAGTTCTCGGTAGCGCACGAGTCATCCCCCAGGTATTAATTAATGCCGGATTTGTCTTTCAGGATCCTGATATTGAAAGTGCGATGCGCACTCTGGCAACTAAGTAAGCGTCATGTCTGGCATACCTTCAAAAACTGACGTCGTAGTTATTGGCGCGGGAGTATCTGGACTTGCTGCTGCCCGCCGACTAGCTGTTGCTGGGCGTGAGGTGTGTGTCATCGATGCAAGCGATGACATTGGCGGCCGAATCCGAACTGATGAAGTAGATGGCCTGCTATTGGATCGTGGCTTCCAGTTATACAACCCTTCCTACTCGGAAGGCATAAACGTTCTTGATCTAAAGGCGCTAGATGTAAAAAGCTTTTCTCCAGGCGTCATAATTTCTATTGATGGCCGAAATTACAAAATGGCCGATCCAAAGCGAGAGCCAACTTGGGCCATCGATAGTTTGCTTGCACCTGTAGGAAAAATTTCCAGCAAACTTAAATTTGCCCGATACGCAATCGGATTAGCTCTCACTAAATCTAAATCCACAAGTTATGACCAACGTACCGACGCTTTTCTGCGAGCAAAATTTGGTCAAGATCTCACCGATAAAGTTTTGCGCCCATTTTTAGCTGGTGTATTTCTTGAGCCAGAGCTGGCAACCTCAAAACGCTTCTTTGACATCGCCCTTAAGTCTTTTATATCGGGTTCACCAGGGGTTCCCAGTTCTGGCATGCAGGCTATTCCGCGTCAATTAGCGGCCCAACTTCCTGGCGGCAGCATTCATTTAAACGTGACCGCGCAAGCCGTGGCTAGCACAATGGTTCGCACTGATCTAGGTGACATTAGATGTCGCTCGGTAATAATTGCGACCAACGCCCGTAGTGCGGCACTTCTGATTCCAAGTCTTAAAGTCCCACCGAGTAATGCCGTAACCACTTGGTACCACCTTGCCGATTGCTCCGGCTCGGAACTAACTGAAGGCAAGAGCACTTTAGTAATTGATGGCAAGAAATTTAGTGGGAATTCGGATGACCCCTCCCGTCCATTAGTCAACACAGTTGTCATGACAAATAATGCGCCTACGTATGCCTCAAATGGCAGAACTTTGATTTCATCCTCAGCAATTGGAGTGCACCCATCAACTCAATCTGAGTTACAAGTTCGTGCGCACTTGGCTTCGCTTTACAAAGTCCCGACTGGGAATTGGACGCATGTGGCTACTTATCCAATTCCAGATGCATTGCCCATGATGACTGCGCCACATGATGTTGAGCAATCAGTTCGACTCTCGGATGGAGTTTATATCGCGGGTGACTATCGCCAAGTATCTTCCACAAATGGCGCATTAGTAAGTGGTCGACGTGCAGCTGAAGCTTTACTTACTGACGATCTTTAAACTAATCGGCCAGGCTCAAGTACGGTCTCGTTAACTTCTCCTGCTGCCAGCTCGACGCAATAACCCTTGGCCTTACTGTCCGGGGTATCAACCACAATCTCAACCGGGTCTATTCCTTCATAGATCACTGCAGCATGATCGTCAGTTGCGTAAGAAATTGGCAAAATTTCATCTCTGACGAGCGAGTGCAAAAGCGGTCTGCGCTGCGCCTCAGTATCGTAATGAACACCATTGCCGTAAGGCAGTAAAGCTAAACCATTAGTTACCGTTTCAAGCTTTGGACCAAATGAATCCGTTGGACCACCAACATGCCAGCAAATGGAACCTGCGCTAACGCCGCCTAGGACCACTCCGCGATCCCAGGCATCTTTAGCCGCAACATCTACTCCGTGTAAACGCCAAAGGGCCAAAAGATTGGCAACCGAACCACCACCAACCCAAACCAAGTCGGCACGTCCAAAAGCCTCATCAACTGGAACATTTGGCTGCGTAAATAAGGCTAAGTCTTCCGCGTCTACCCCAAGACTGGAAACCGCCTGATAACTCGTCGCCAAATAACTTGGGTTATCGCCACTTGCCGTTAAGACAAATAGCACTCGTGGTCTCGTTTTGCCAGTTAATTCAAGAGCGCGCTTAAAGATCTGTCCAGGTGA
>CAIYGJ010000172.1 GCA_903925705.1 uncultured Actinomycetes bacterium
ATTTTGTTCTACGGTTTTACCGCCGGGGAATTAGCTCAATTGGTAGAGCACTGCCTTTGCAAGGCAGGGGTTAGGGGTTCGAGTCCCCTATTCTCCACAAATAAGTGGAGGTAGTTTTCTACCTCCACTTTTGTTTTAAATAAAACGAGTTAGTTAGAAACTCTCGGAATGCTCGCGAAAGATACCTAATGAATGAATTGCGTAATGCCTCACCACAAGTGAAACGTTTTCTTGCAGGTGCATTACTCAATTCACTTGGCGGCGGACTAACTTTACCGATTCTGATTATTTATTTGAATCAAGTTAGAGGCTTTTCCTTAACATCTGCTTCGCTAATTCTTTCCTGGATGGCAATTACTGGACTGGCATTTTCTCCGATTATTGGATACCTAGTTGATCAATATGGTCCCCGCCGAATTATGTTGATCGCAATTTTGATCGAAGCAGCTTCAACAGCATCGTGGGCTTTAGTCAACACAATTCAAGGCGCATTAATAGTCGGCGCGTTGGCATCCCTTGGTCAATCTGCAATTTGGCCGCCGCAAACTACCATGATGGCTCGCATGGTCGATGAAGAATTTCGCCCGAAGTTTTTTGGATTGCAATTTATGATGCTAAATCTTGGACTTGGCTTGGGTGGAGTTTTTAGTTCATTCATAGTCAACGTCAACGACCCGGCAAGTTTTACCCGGCTTTATTTAATTGATGCCGTTACGTTTCTTATATTTTTTGCATTTATTTTTTCCCTGCGTGGAGTCGGCGGTAAAATCGAAAAAACCCAAGAGCAAATCGATAATGATGGCGGATTTCGGGAAGTCCTTTCTGACCATTCCTTTATGCGCCTAGCATTCGCGAAACTATTAATGATTACGTTTGGCTACGCATCTCTTGATGCGGGTCTTCCCGCCCTACTTACTTTGTTCGGTGATTTATCTGTTCGCACACTTGGACCAATCTGGGCAGTCAACACCGGAGTGATTGTCATCGGTCAAATCTTTGTCTTGAATCGACTAACAGGTAGAAGCAGAATTCGCTTGATGGCGACTGTGGCAATTCTTTGGTCGGTTGCGTGGGTAGTGATTGGCTTTAGTGTTTCCCTTAACCCAACAGCCACCTTTGCTCTTGCCGCATTTGGAATTGGAATATTTGCAATTGGCGAAATGATCTGGTCGTCAGTTGGTCCAACTTTGACAAACGAATTAGCGCCAGAACATCTGCGTGGTAGGTATAACTCAGTTGATGGATTGATCTGGGTATTTGCAGGTGCGATCGGCCCAGCTGTCTCAGGCGTGATGTTGCAACATGAACTTCTCGGAGGCTGGATTGGAATAATTCTGTGTGGCCAGTTGTTAGCAGCGGTTTTTGCCCTACGACTCAAGAGAGTATTAACGCCCGCCCAAGATGGACTGGTCCCGGCTGAACCGGGGCTGGAAAAAACTTAACCGGAAACTTTTTGCACACAGGCTTGGGACAGCAAAACCCCTGATAAATAGGGATATCCACAGGCAAAACTAGTTTGTCCACACAGGATATCCCCAGCTAAATACCCATTGTTTCGGCGGTTTTCCCCAATTTGTCCACCTAGTTATCCACAGGGGTCATTGTTTCTGTCAGTCATGGGTCATACAGTCATAAATACCTGGTTGTAACAAGGGGTTTTAACTTAGGCACGAAAAGGTGGATTACATGAGCGTCGCGGAATTTCCCCGCAATTACGAAGAAGATGGCGCATTAGTACCACCACAGGATATCGTCGCTGAACAATCGGTTCTTGGCGCGATGCTACTCAGCAAAGATGCGATCGCTGATGTAATCGAAAGCCTTCGAGAGATTGATTTTTACAAACCAGCACATGCCACCATCTACGGCGCAATTTTAGATATCTATGGCCGTGGTGAACCGGCCGATGCAATCACAGTTGCAAACTATTTAAGCAAGTCTGGCGCGCTAGGAAATGTTGGCGGCGCAGGCTATCTACATACCCTGGTTGCCAGTGTTCCAACTGCAGCTAACGGTTCTTACTACGCGCGCATCGTTACAGAACGCGCAATACTTCGTCGCCTTGTTGATGCTGGAACAAAAATTGCACAGATGGGTTACGCCGGCGATGCCGAGGTCGATCAACTAGTAGATCGCGCACAAGCTGAAGTATATGAAGTCACTGGCCGCAGGACCTCAGAAGATTACGCACCGCTTTCTGAAATCATGCCGCAGACTCTTTCTGAAATTGAAGCGATCGAAGGCAGAGGCGGACAACTTGTTGGCGTCCCAACTGGCTTTCAACAACTAGATGACATCACTCACGGACTTCATGCTGGCCAATTAATTATTGTTGCTGCTCGACCTGCCATCGGTAAATCAACCTTAGCTTTAGACCTTGCGCGATCGGCAAGTATCAAACACAACTTAACGTCGGCAATTTTTTCACTTGAAATGAGCCGTAACGAAATCGTGATGCGCTTACTTTCTGCAGAAGCTCAAGTCGGCTTGAATCACATGCGTGCGGGCACGCTTAGTGATGCCGACTGGGGAAGACTTGCAAACAAAATGGGACAAGTTAACGACGCACCATTATTTATTGATGACTCCCCAAATATGACCATGATGGAAATCCGTGCAAAGGCGCGTCGACTAAAACAAAGATTTGATTTGAAACTTCTAATCATCGATTACTTGCAACTTATGTCTTCAGGTAAAAAAGTTGAAAGCCGTCAAGTTGAAGTTTCAGAATTCTCGCGTTCGTTAAAACTTCTTGCTAAAGAATTAGAGATTCCGGTCATCGCAATCAGTCAGTTAAACCGTGGTCCTGAGCAACGACAGGATAAGCGGCCAATGCTTTCTGACCTTCGTGAATCTGGCTCCCTTGAGCAAGATGCCGACATGGTTGTACTACTTCATCGTGAAGATGTTTATGAAAGAGAATCACCGCGCGCAGGTGAAGCTGATTTTATTTTGGCAAAGCATCGTAATGGTCCAACTGGAACAGTTACCGTGGCATTCCAAGGCCATTACAGTCGTTTTGTTGATATGGCTACATCGTAAGTTTTATCTCCCAATTCTGACAGACTTGGCTTATGTCAAACAGATCAACTCAAATCGATCGCCTTAATTTAGTTTCGTTGCTAGAACGCGAGCGTAAATCGTATTTAGATAACCACAAGAAATCTTTAGCGCTCTACAAAGATGCAAAGAATTTGTTTGGTGGCGTACCAATGCCTTGGATGAATAAATGGGTTGGTGGTTTTCCGCTTTATATGCAGGGTGCGAAAGGCAACATCATCACCGATGTTGATGGTCATGAATACATTGACTTCGCACTCGGCGACACCGCAGCAATGACAGGACACTCACCTGATGCCAGCATCAAGGCAATTATTGATCGCATGCAAGACCTCGGTGGCATAACAACCATGATGCCTACTGAGGATGCGCAATGGGTTGGCGCGGAATTAACAAGGCGTTTTGGAGTGCCACTGTGGTCTTTCACTGTTTCAGCTACTGATGCAAATCGTTGGGCCATCAGGTTGGCAAGACTTGCAACTAGCAAGAGCAAAATTTTGGTTTTTTCATATTGCTACCACGGGTCAGTCGATGAA
>CAIYGJ010000173.1 GCA_903925705.1 uncultured Actinomycetes bacterium
CCGATCTTCCTGAACTTCTTGAGTTCCAAGTGCTGCTAAGTCAGGTGCGCACTCAACACTAATTAGTCGACCAGCTGACCGAACTCTGGTCTGCCATCTGTCGGTTACATTTGCGAGTAAATCAGAAATGTTGATCTCGGTTAAGTCGCGGTCGGTCGTTGATCTCCAGGTTGTCAATAGGCCCTCGACTAATTTAACTAACCGATCAACCTGACCAAGGGCCGCCTTTGAATCCTCTTGAACATTTGTGCCTTGGGTGTCTTGAGAAATTTGTTCTAAGCGAAGAGAGAGAGCGGTGAGTGGTGATCGCAACTGGTGTGACACATCTGCTGCGAGCGTTCGTTCGGCATCCAGTCGACGTTGCGCATCTGTTGCCGCCAAATAGAGGTTGGTGATCGTTGCATCTACTTCTTGCATTCCAGTTTCTTCAGGTGGAGAGACGGACCTTCCTGTAGTGATCAGATTTACCTGGCTGAGCAGCATTTCAAAAGGTCGCACTGTTGTCTTTGCCAATACCTGGGAAACGAAGACTACGAGTGTTGCAACAAGACCAACTAAGGCTTGAATTCCAAAACTAGCGGGAGAAAAGTTTGCGAATAAAGCAGTCGCTTTTGAGGGTTGATTCGAATCCAAGTACCAAAGATTTACCACCAAAGCTAATAAAATTACCCACGGAAGTATTGCAATAACAAAAAATCTAAACAACCTCTGCTGCATGCCTAATTCCGATCGAATCTAAACCCAAGCCCGCGAATTGTCGAGATGTGTTCGCCTTCGTCTCCGAGTTTTCGTCGCAGTGCAGAAACGTGCATGTCTAGATTCTTAGTGGATCCCGACCAGTCGGTGTTCCAAACGTCTCGCAGAATCTGTTGACGGCTAACAACCCGTCCTGAGTTTCGCATCAAGAGTTCTAATAATTGATATTCTGTCGAAGTTAGTGAGACCTCGACTTCATTGCAGATGCAACTATGTGCCTCCGTATTGAGAACAATGCCGTTTCCAATTAGTTCCGTTACATCATGGCCTTCAACTCGTCGCATTAAAGCGCGCAATCTGGCTAGCAACTCAGTGGACCTAAATGGCTTCATAATGTAATCGTCGGCACCAGCGTCTAGTCCTACAACCAAGTCAAGTTCTGAAGTTCGAGCAGTAAGAATCAAAATTGGCATATCGAATTTCTGGGCGCGTAGATTTCGGCAAACGTCTAGACCATCCATATTTGGAAGTCCTAGATCCAGAATGATCATGTCCGGCTTGGTCGTTTTTGCTTTTTCAAGTGCAGCCAAGCCGTCACTAACAAGTGCCACTGAATAGCCGTCACCCTGGAGGGTGCGCACAAGTGGTCCGGCGATCTCAAGATCGTCCTCGGCTACCAATATCCGTGTCACACTTCGAAGTTTAGTGTCCTAGGGCTGAGTTGTTCTTACCTGTATGACATCACCTGAAGTTATCTCCACGAGTCCATCTTCAGTGTCAAGAAGAAGCTCTCCTGATTCCAATACCTTTCGGGCCAATCCAGTAATTGTCGATTCCGCTTTCCGCGCAACTGTAACTTGAGTTCCAATCGTTGAACTGTCCTTAATGTAAAGCGGCGTCCAATCTTTTGCTGTCAAAGCAGTTACTTTCTCAAGCTCAGAGATTAATGATGCGATCAAAGTCTCGCGCGACGCTTGGATATCTATCAATCGAAGTGAAGTTGCATTTTCGGTAGGCAGTTCATCTTCGCCCAGATCCACATTGATTCCGATTCCAATCACAACATACTCATCTTGACGTTGCACCAGAATTCCACCAACCTTTTTCAGTTCGGCAGATTTAATTTCAATCATTAGATCGTTGGGCCACTTTAACTTGGAATTTGCGCCGAGATTCTTTAGACAATTGTTTGCAGCAATACCGGCTAGTAGCGGGATAGCTGAAATTTCACATCTGAAAAATTCTGTTGGTATGGAAACGCTCAGGGCAATTCCAGCTCCAAAAGGGCTATGCCACTCTCGCTGAAGTCGACCACGGCCCTTGAGTTGTTCGTCAGCGGTAATAGCGAACACCGAACCATGGGAAGTGTTAGATATCTGAGAAATTGCTAGGTCATTAGTTGAATCAACTTGCTCAAGGACTGTGATATCGAGCCATTTCGATGATGTCTTGGATAACTCACTTAATATAAGAGCAGGATCAAGCGCTGGACGCCCGCGTTTCACATCTTTTATATCCACATCGCTAGGGTAGGCGAAGGACTAGTACGGAGGAACAAGTGAGCGCCGAAACAGCCAATAATGGGATCGACATCCATACGACTGCTGGGAAGATCGCAGATCTCGAGGAACGTCGCAACGACGCTGCCGACCGCCGTTCCGAAGCGGTGGACAAGCAGCACGCTCGGGGAAAGCTCACCGCAATGGAGCGGATCGAGCGCCTTTTGGATGAAGGTTCCTTCCAGCAAATAGACGGCTTAGCGCGGCATCGCTCCCACAACTTTGGGATGGAAAAATCCCGTCCCTATGGTGATGGCGTAATAACAGGTTACGGAACCATAGATGGCCGACAGGTTTGCGTGTTCGCACAAGACTTCACAGTTTTCGGTGGCTCACTTGGCGAAGTATTCGGTGAAAAGATTTGTAAGGTTATGGATTTAGCACTCAAGACTGGTGTGCCGATGATCGGCATTAATGATTCAGGTGGCGCGCGAATTCAAGAAGGCGTAGTTTCACTTGGCCTTTACGGCGAGATCTTTAAGCGCAATGCACATGCATCTGGCGTAATCCCACAAATTTCTTTGGTTTTAGGTCCTTGTGCCGGTGGTGCTGTTTACTCTCCTGCACTCACTGACTTCATTGTCATGGTCGATCAAACTTCGCATATGTTTATTACCGGTCCTGAAGTAATCAAGACTGTTACGGGTGAAGAAGTTGCCTTTGAAGATTTAGGTGGTGCCCGTACCCACAACACTAAATCAGGTGTCGCTCATTACATGGCAACAGATGAAGATGACGCTCTGGAATATGTAAAGAACTTGTTGTCTTTCTTGCCAAGCAACAACATGGACGAAGTTCCTTACCTAGATGTTGAGGCGGACTTGGAAATTTCCGAAGCCGACTTAATGCTTGACACGATCATTCCCGATTCCCCTAATCAGCCATATGACATGCACAAGGTAATCGAGACCATTGTTGATGATGGTGAGTTCTTGGAAACTCAAGCACTTTTCGCACCAAACATCATCTGTGGTTATGGCCGCGTTGAAGGCCGACCTGTTGGTGTTGTAGCTAGTCAGCCAATGCAATTCGCTGGAACCCTAGATATTGATGCCAGTGAAAAAGCTGCTCGCTTTGTTAGAACTTGCGATGCCTTCAACGTTCCAGTCATCACATTGGTCGATGTTCCAGGATTCTTGCCTGGTACTGATCAAGAATGGCAAGGCATTATTCGCCGCGGAGCTAAATTGCTTTATGCATATGCCGAGGCAACCGTTCCGCTGGTCACGATCATTACTCGTAAGGCTTACGGTGGCGCCTATGACGTCATGGGTTCTAAGCACTTAGGCGCAGACATCAACTTGGCATGGCCAAGTGCCCAAATTGCCGTGATGGGTGCGCAAGGCGCTGTGAATGTTCTGTATCGCAAGGAATTAGCTGATGCCAAGAATCCAGAGGCTGAACGCGCGCGTTTGCTTCAGGAATATGACGACAAGTTTGCAAATCCATACATCGCCGCCGAACGTGGTTACATTGATCGCGTTATTGTCCCAAGCGAAACTCGCGTAATGGTTATTCGTGCTCTTCGTTCCTTGCGTGGCAAGCGTCAAATTTTGCCTCCTAAGAAGCATGGAAACATCCCACTGTGAGTCAGGATATTCGCGTAGTGCGCGGCAAGCCAACAGACGAAGAGTTGGCTGCAGTACTCATGGTGATTACTGCTCAGGCGTCGGCTTCAAGTTTGGCAGCGAAGCGATCGCAGCTTCGTCCGGAATGGAATGCAGCGCATCGCAGCGTTCGTAAATCCTTCGAACATGGCGCTGGTACTTGGCGCCGCTCCGCACTACCGCACCCGTACTAAAACTTTTTTACGATAGTAGATAAATGTCTCGCACAGTATTACTTGCCTCAGCATCAACTTCCCGTTACTCACTTCTAATGAATGCCGGAATCACTCCTCTGGTTCAAGTTAGTCATGTAGATGAGGATGCTATCGCAACTCAGTTAAGTCCGATTTCAACTGCAGATCTTTGTGTTGCCCTCGCTACGGCAAAGGGTGAAGCAGTTGTACAAGACATCACAATTACCGAGAATCGAAATCTTTTGGTAATCGCCGCAGATTCAATGTTGGAATTTGAAGGTGAATCATTTGGTAAGCCTCACAGTCCAGATGTCGCGATCGCGCGCTGGCAAGCTATGCGTGGAAAATCTGGCTACCTTCATACTGGACATTGGGTTATGGATTTAGTCAGTGGCCAGGTTCGAAGTGGCGTTGCTGGTGCCAAAGTTGAATTTGCCGAAGTATCCGATGCGGAAATTATTGCGTATGTAAAAAGTGGTGAGCCGCTTTCGGTAGCCGGCGGATTTACGCACGAGGGAAAGTCCGCAGCCTTCATCACCAAAATGACTGGCGATAGTCCAGCCGTAGGCGGAATATCCTTAGCCTTACTTCGGGAATTCTCTAAAGATATGAGCATTGAATGGACCCAACTTTGGGACTAATAGACTTAAGGGACCAAAAGCATTCGTAGGAGTTAGTGTGGGCAAGAGTCGCAAGATCGAAAAGGTTCTCATCGCTAATCGTGGCGAAATTGCTATTCGAGTTGCGCGGGCTTGCGCCGACTCGGGAATCGCAAGCGTTGCAGTTTATGCCGAACCTGATCGCGATGCCCAGCATGTTAAGGCCGCAGATGAAGCATTTGCCCTTGGTGGCAGCACTGCTGCTGAAAGTTACTTGGTAATAGAAAAACTAATTGATGCTGCAAAGAAGTCTGGCGCAAATGCCGTTCACCCTGGGTATGGCTTCCTTTCCGAAAACGCTGAATTTGCCCAAGCCGTAATTGATGCAGGTTTAATTTGGATTGGCCCTCCACCACAAGCGATTCGCGATCTAGGCGACAAAGTTTCAGCCCGACACATTGCGGCGCGAGCAGGTGCCCCACAGGTTCAAGGTACTCCTGATCCAGTTAAGGACAGCAAAGAAGTTGTCGAGTTTGCAAAGAAGCATGGTCTTCCGATTGCAATTAAAGCGGCATTCGGTGGTGGTGGTCGCGGACTTAAGGTGGCCCGCAACCTAGAGGAAATTCCAGAACTTTTTGATTCTGCCGTTCGTGAGGCAGTAGCTGCGTTCGGTCGCGGCGAATGTTTCGTGGAACGTTACCTTGATAATCCTCGACACGTCGAGACCCAGTGTTTAGCTGACGAACATGGCAACGTCGTCATCGTTTCTACTCGTGACTGCTCGCTGCAACGTCGCCACCAAAAACTGGTTGAAGAAGCTCCTGCACCTTTCTTGTCTCAAGCGCAGATTGATGAGCTCTACAAATCAAGTAAAGCCATTATGAAGGAAGCCAAATACGTTGGCGCTGGAACATGTGAGTTCTTAATTGGACTTGATGGCACAATCTCGTTCCTAGAAGTTAATACTCGCCTTCAGGTTGAACATCCAGTTTCTGAAGAAGTTGCCGGAATTGACTTAGTGCGTGAGCAGTTTCGCATTGCCCAAGGTGAAGCCCTTGGATACAGCGATCCTGAATTGCGCGGCCACTCAATTGAATTCCGAATCAACGGCGAAGATCCAGGTCGTGGTTTCTTGCCAGCTCCTGGTTCCTTAACTGTCTGGAATCCTCCAAGCGGTCCTGGAGTTCGACTTGATGCAGGTTTTGCTAAGGGAGATGTGATCGGTGGCAACTTCGACTCACTCTTGGCAAAGTTAATTGTCACGGGACGCGACCGACAGGAAGCACTGGAGCGTTCTCGCAGAGCTCTCGCTGAGTTTGAAATTGATGGCATTGCTACTGCACTAACTTTCCACCGCGCAGTCGTCAGTGATCCAGCATTCGCACCAGCAGATGCAGCTACGCCATTTTCGGTCCACACTCGTTGGATCGAAACTGAATTTAACAACACGATTCCAGCCTTCTCAGGTGGTGCCGGCGAACTTGCTGAACCAGAAACTCGTAACCCAATCACTGTTGAGGTTAATGGCCGTCGCATTGAAGTTGTTTTACCTGGTGACATGTCTATTGGATCAAGCGGCGGCGCCAAAAAGTCAGCTCGCAAGATCGGTAAGAAGTCTGGCGCTGCAGGCAGTGGAGATGCTGTTGTAGCTCCGATGCAGGGCACCATCGTGAAGATCGCAGTGACTGAAGGTCAAGAAGTTGCTCAAGGTGACCTCGTCGTGGTTCTTGAAGCAATGAAGATGGAGCAGCCATTGACTGCTCACAAAACTGGAATTGTTACTGGTCTAAACGCTGAAGTTGGAACTACGGTCCCAACCGGCACTGAGCTTATGGAAATTAAGTAAAACTTAATTAATACCCATTCAGATCAAGTAGCTCTTAGCTCAAGTTTTGGGTTTGATGTAACTGCCGAGCGGCTTCAGCGATCGAGCCGGACAGCGACGGATAGACCGTGATGGTCTGTGACATCTGATCAACTGTAAGTCTGTGCTCAACTGCAAGCGCTATCGGGAAAATCAGTTCACTTGCCTTTGGAGCCACAACAACGCCACCCACTATGACACCAGTGTCTGGGCGACAGAAAATCTTTACAAACCCTTCCGAGATTCCCTGCATCTTTGCTCTGGCATTTGTAGCTAGTGGAAGATTGAAAACGTTAGCGATTTCTGTTCCAGAATCAACATCAGCTTGACTAACACCTACCGTAGCAATTTCTGGATCTGTGAAGACATTGCTTGGAACCGTTTCAAGATTTAGTGGATGTACGGCATCTCCCAATGCATGCCACATTGCAATGCGACCCTGCATTGCGGCAACTGATGCCAACATCAAAATACCTGTGCAATCTCCGGCTGCATAAACACCTTTGATGCTAGTTCGGGAAACTTTGTCTACTTCGATAAAGCCAGCGTCGTTTGTCTTAATGCCAACTTGATCCAATCCAAGGCCTTCAGTATTGGGCAAGGAGCCAACTGCCATTAGGCAATGTGATCCAGTAATAACTTCACCAGTTGCTAGCTTTACTGCCACACCGGTATCCGTGGGGGTTACTTGTTCTGCACGACTGTGTGCCAGAATTTTCATTCCTCGGTTCACAAAAACGTCTTGAACCACTTTTCCAGCTTCAGAATCTTTACTCGGTAACACCTGATCTCGCGATGAAACTAGAGTCACTTGGGAACCTAGCGCTTGATACGCACCGGCAAACTCCGCACCGGTAACACCGGAACCAACAACTATTAGATCCGACGGTAACTCGGTAAATTCATAAAGTTGCTTCCAATTCAATATCCGAACACCATCAACAACTGCGCTTGATAGCTCTCTAGGTCGTGCCCCGGTAGCAAGCAAAACTACATCGGCAATTAGGTTCAATTCGCTTCCGTCTACGAGTTTGGCTTTTACATTTTCCGCATCAACTAACTCAGCTGTTCCGGCTAGCACTTTGACACCTTGCGATTGCAATCGCAGATAGATATCCGAACTTTGGGTGGCTGCCCACTTTTTCAATCTGGAATTCACTTCAGCGATGTCAATCGTCACGTTTGTTGCATGAACACCGATCGCTGAGCTGCCTTTTGAATCCGTGGCAGCTTCTGCTACTGCAATAAGAGATTTACTTGGCACTACGTCAGTTAGTACCGCGGCGCCGCCAATGCCATCGCGTTCAATCAATGTCACATCTGCACCTAATTGCGCAGCCACTAGGGCGGCCTCATACCCACCAGGGCCGCCGCCGATTATTACAACATGTGTCACAGTTCTATTCTCTCGCAATTAGATGTTTGCGAAAACTTCCTTAACCATGTCCATCGTGGTGCCCGGGTGTACAAACGCAAACCGACCGACTGTCTCGCCTTGCCATGAAGTTGGCGTCACAAATGCGGTCTGTGATTCGATTAATCGGTCTTGTAGGTCACGATAATCTTTGGCATTCCAGCCAATTCGACGCCATAGAACCACGGAAAGCGACGGCTCAATAACTAGTTCCAAGTTTTCGTCAGCCTTGATGTATTCGGCCACTTCGTTAGTTAGCGAAATTGAGGCCTCAACTGCATCACGGTATGCGTCAGTTCCGTTGACAACGACTGAGAACCAAAGTGGTAGCCCCCTGGCTCGTCGGGTTAGGTGATACGCCAGGTCTGTCGGGTTTATCAGCGAATCATCTTCGTGCAAGACGTCCAAATAGGATGCATCTTGAGTGTGCACGGAGGCTGCTAACTTTGGATTTCGATAAAGAATGGCAGCCACGTCAAATGGCGAGAACCACCATTTATGTGGATCCATCGTGATTGAGTCAGCATTTTCAATGCCAGCAAATTGGCTGCGCACGGACGGAGCTAGCAATCCAGCGCCACCATATGCAGCATCAACGTGGAACCACATTCCATGTTCTCGAGCTACTTCGCTAATGCCAGCAAGGTCATCAATAATCCCAGCGTTCGTCGTGCCAGCGGTTGCAACAACTCCGACTACTGGGGGTTCACTGGGATCGACCGCTGCAAGTGCTCGCTCCAAATCAGCCTTAGTCATTGCATAGCCTGACGTTTGAACAATCAGTGGCTCGATATCTAAAATTCCTAGTGAGTTTCCAATGGAGGAATGAGCTTGTTGGCTTAATGCGATTCTTACTGGCAAGCGTTTGCCATTATGTACACGTTGTCGACCTGAGTCTCGAGCCACCGTTAATGCGGCCAAGTTCGCCGCAGACCCACCAGATACGAATGTGCCACCCGCAGATTCCGGTAAGCCCGATAAGTCAGCCATCCAGCGCAGAACTTGATTCTCCGCAGAAATTGATCCTGCAGCTTCCAGCCAGGAAATTCCTTGCAATGAAGCGCAGGACACAATCATGTCAAAGAGTAGTGCGGCCTTAGTTGGAGCGGTTGGAATAAATGCCATGAAGCGTGGGCTGTCACCCGAAACCACTGCTCGCGATATCACTTCGTCATAGAGCTTGAGCACATCCGCCGATGGATTACCTTCTGGCTTGATCAATCCCGAAAGCACTTCAGCTAATACTTTTGTATCACCAGGGAAATCTAGTGGCACATCCGGCATCGAAAGCCGCTCTCGCATGTATTCAAAGACTTGATTAGTTAACTCAGCATCAAATTCATGCATTGAGTTCGGGTTTGTTGCATTTGTGCCAGACATTGAAACCGCCAATGACTAGGTCCATGAACCGCCGATCTCAGATTAGCCAGCAGGGTTTTCACGACCACCACTATGGTAGTGGCTGCCAGACTAGAAAATGTCTGGTGGGTTGTAACGGCCCCAAACTTCGCGCAAGGCATCGGCAACTTCGCCACCACTTGCCTTTGCAGCCAAGGCTTCCTTCATTGGGTACATCACATTTTCTGTTGATTCCGCTGCTCGCTTTAGGGAATCCAGCGCTCTCGTCACGTCAGCGTTGTTTCGGGAATCTTTAATTGCCTGCAATCGAGCAACTTGCTGTTCCCCAATGGCCGGATCCACCCGCAGTGGTTCGTATTTTTCTTCGACATCAATCGCAAACTTGTTTACACCGACAACGGTTCGTTCACCTTTATCAATTTGCAGAGCGTAGTCATAGGCGCTGGTTTCGATTTCATTCTTTTGGAAACCAACTTCAATAGCCTTTGCAGCGCCACCAAATTCTTCAACTTTGCCCATGAGGCGTAAAATTTCAGATTCAAGTTCATCAGTCATGGCTTCGATGACATACGAACCAGCGAATGGATCTACCGTGGCAGTTATATCAGTCTCGTATGCAAGTACCTGCTGCGTACGAAGTGCCAATCGAGCTGCTTTCTCGGTTGGCAACGCGATAGCTTCATCAAAAGAGTTGGTATGAAGTGACTGAGTGCCACCTAGCACTGCAGCTAGGCCTTGGATTGCCACACGAACCAGGTTTACTTCTGGTTGCTGGGCGGTTAATTGAACGCCGGCAGTCTGAGTATGAAAACGAAGCATCTGACTCTTCGGATTTGTGGCTTTGAATTCATCTTTCATGATTCGCGCCCAAATCCGGCGAGCCGCACGGAACTTCGCAATCTCTTCCAAAATTGTGGTTCGAGAAACAAAGAAGAACGCAAGGCGTGGTGCAAAATCATCAACGTTCATTCCAGCAATAATTGCAGCTCGGACATATTCGATGCCATTGGAAAGTGTGAAAGCGATTTCTTGAGCCGGCGTAGCACCTGCTTCACCCATGTGATATCCAGAAATTGAAATAGTGTTCCAGCGTGGGATTTCTTTTGCGCAGTAATCAAAGATGTCAGTGGTTAGACGAAGTGATGCGGCTGGTGGGTAAATGTAAGTACCGCGGGAAATGTATTCCTTAAGTACGTCATTTTGAATCGTTCCATTAAGCGCTGATCCAGGAATTCCTTCGCCTTCAGCAACCAACTGATACATCAAAAGCAAAGTTGATGCAGGTGAATTGATTGTCATCGAAGTTGACACTTGATCTAGCGGAATCCGGTCAAACAGGATCTTCATGTCTTCGACAGTGTCGATAGCCACGCCTACTTTGCCAACTTCGCCTTGAGCTAATTGGTGATCAGAGTCGTAACCCATTTGGGTTGGCAGATCGAATGCAACGCTAAGTCCAGTTGTTCCAGCCGAAAGCAACTGGTGATATCGCTCATTAGATTCGGCAGCCGTACCAAACCCGGCGTACTGACGCATGGTCCAAGGCCGTCCGGTGTACATGCTCGGGTAGACACCACGCGTGAATGGAAATTCACCCGGTTCGCCTAGCTCAACTTTTGGATCCCAACCATCGCGTGATTCCGGTCCATAGACCGGATCAATTGGTAGCCCTGATTGTGTAATCCCCATAGGTAGAGGTTAGTCCGCTTTACGGCGTCCGATTGTGCGTCCAAGCCAGACCAGCGGATCGTATTTCTCGTCAACTACGCGTTCCTTCATCGGAATGATCGCATTGTCAGTGATCTTGATGTGTTCTGGGCAGACAGCGGTACAGCACTTGGTGATGTTACACATACCAAGACCATGCTCTTCTTGAGCATCACGCTTACGATCCAGTTGATCCAACGGGTGCATGTCTAGTTCCGCAAGACGAATGAAGAAGCGAGGTCCAGCAAATGCTTCCTTGTTTTCTTCATGGTCACGAATAACGTGGCAAGTGTCCTGGCACAAGAAGCATTCGATGCACTTACGGAACTCTTGGCTTCGCTGCACGTCGATTTGTTCCATGCGGTACTCGCCTGGCTTCAAATTTTCAGGTCCCTTGAATGCTGGGATCTCACGTGCTTTTTTGTAGTTGAACGACACGTCTGCGACAAGATCCTTGATAACTGGGAATGCGCGAAGTGGTGTGACCGTAATCTCTTCGTCTTCAGCAAACGTGTTCATGCGAGTCATGCACATAAGACTTGGCTTGCCGTTTATTTCAGCGCTGCAAGATCCGCACTTACCGGCCTTGCAGTTCCAACGAACGGCTAAGTCTGGTGCTTCAGTTGCTTGCAGGCGGTGAATGACGTCGAGTACAACTTCGCCTTCGCCGACTTCAACTTTATGATTTTCAAGCTGACCGGCTTCGCTGTTACCGCGCCAAATTCGCATCGATGCTAAGTAACCCATTAGTTGCCTCCCATTCCAAGCTGCGCAAGTTCTTCTGGCAGCAGGTACTTCTTTAATTCATCGACATCAAACAGTTCAGCCAGTTCTTTTGGCATTTGAGGAAGGGTTTGGCGCTCAGTGCTTACCTTTGAACCATCCCATGAAGTGATGACGTGGATTGCGCGCCACTTAGGATCCATAGTTGGGAAGTCATCGCGAGTGTGTCCACCGCGTGATTCTTCACGTTCCATTGCTGACTTAGCAACAGCTTCACTTACAAGCAGCATGTTCATAAGGTCTAGCGCGATGTGCCAACCTGGGTTGAACTTTGTATCGCCCGCAACGCTCAAGTGCTTGGCCCGTTCTTTCATGGCTTCAAGCTTTTCAATAGCTTCACGCATTTCAGCGCCTACGCGAATGATGCCAACTAAGTCATTCATCATCTGCTGGAGTTCGTAATGAACTGCGTAAGCATTTTCTTTGCTGTCACCCTTGAATGGAGCCAGCGCAGAAGCTAGTGCGCGATCGATTTCAGCCTGTTCCAACTTTGGCTTGGAGCTAAGTGCAGCTACATACTCACTTGCTCCTACACCTGCGCGACGACCGAATACCAAAAGGTCAGAAAGTGAGTTTCCACCAAGACGGTTTGAGCCGTGCATACCGCCAGCCACTTCGCCGGCAGCAAATAGACCAGGTACACCAGTTGCAGCGCCGGAATCTGGATCAACCTGAACACCACCCATGACGTAATGGCAAGTAGGTCCAACTTCCATTGCCTGCTTCGTGATGTCAACGTCAGCAAGTTCCTTGAACTGATGCCACATAGATGGGAGGCGGGCCTTGATTACCTCTGGTGCTAGACGAGTTGAAACATCTAGGAATACGCCACCATGCGGGGAACCTCTGCCAGCTTTAACTTCCGTATTGATCGCACGCGCAACTTCATCGCGTGGAAGCAGTTCTGGTGGACGACGGTTGTTGTCTGGATCGGTGTACCAGCGATCGGCTTCTTCTTCAGTATCTGCGTATTGCTTTACGAAAACTGGCGGGATGTAGTCAAACATGAAGCGCTTGCCGTCTGAGTTACGAAGTACGCCTCCGTCGCCACGAACTGATTCAGTAACCAGAATGCCTTTAACGCTAAGCGGCCAAACCATGCCGGTTGGATGGAACTGAATGAATTCCATGTGCATTAGATTTCCGCCAGCTTTGAGAGCTAGTGCGTGACCGTCGCCAGTACCTTCCCATGAATTGGAAGTTACCTTGAAAGATTTGCCGATACCGCCAGTTGCCAGCACAACGGCGGGGGCTTCGAAGACAACAAACTCACCAGATTCGCGCCAGTAACCAAGTACGCCAGAAACCTTGCCATCAGTCTTAAGAATTTCGGTGATAGTAAGTTCTGCAAAAACCTTTATCTTTGATTCGTAATCGCCAGTTTCAGCGAAATCTTCTTGCTGCAACGAAACAATCTTTTGCTGCATAGTGCGAATCAATTCCAAACCAGTGCGATCCCCTACGTGAGCCAGGCGTGGGTATTCGTGGCCACCGAAGTTACGCTGACTGATTTTGCCTTCTGGGGTGCGATCAAAAAGCGCACCGTATGTTTCAAGTTCCCACACACGATCTGGTGATTCCTTGGCATGTAGTTCTGCCATGCGCCAGTTGTTTTGGAACTTTCCGCCACGCATAGTGTCGCGGAAGTGAACCATCCAGTTGTCTTTGCTGTTTACGTTACCCATGCTGGCGGCAATGCCACCTTCAGCCATAACGGTATGTGCTTTACCAAACAAAGACTTGCAAATGATTGCGGTACGCAAGCCACTTGCTCGTGCTTCGATTGCAGCGCGAAGACCAGCGCCACCAGCACCGATGATTACAACGTCGTATTCGTGACGCTCAAATTCAGCCATGAGTGTTCAAGTCCCCTTAGAAGAAGTAGATGTTTGTGATTTGGCCTGTTGCGACACTGCGTACATACAGGTCACACAGAGCAACGCCAATCAGCGAAACCCAGGCAAACTTTGGATGATGTGGATTCAGAGTAGACACGAAGGTCCACAACTTGTATCGCATTGGATGCTTGCTGAAGTGCTTCAAGCGACCGCCAACAGCATGTCGGCAAGAGTGACAAGAAAGTGAATACATCCAAAGGAAAATCGCGTTGGCAAGTAGCACCAAAGTTCCAACGCTCATTCCAAAGCCGCCATCTTTGCCCTTGAATGCCAAAATCGCATCGTAAGTCAAAAGCACATTGAAAATGAGGCCAGCGAAGAAAAAGTAACGATGTGAATTCTGAAGAAGTAACGGCTGACGAGTTTCACCGGTGTAAGTGCGATGTGGCTCAGCTACTGAACATGCAGGCGGCGACATCCAAAACGCGCGGTAGTAAGTCTTGCGGTAGTAATAGCAAGTTAACCGAAAGCCAAGTGGGAAAATCAAAATCAATAGTGCAGGTGACAGGGTCCACCAGTCACCAAAAGGTGTACCGAGGATTGCAGCTTCTGGTGGACAGGAAGTTGCAAGGCATGGCGAATAAAACGGTGAAACTAAATGGTCAACGTAGTAAAACGCATTTTCAAATGCCCGCCA
>CAIYGJ010000174.1 GCA_903925705.1 uncultured Actinomycetes bacterium
AAGTCTCCGTCAGTGGTACCTGGATCTTGGGATTTGGTGATAGATCCAACTAACCTCTGGCTAACTATTCATGAGTCGATTGGTCACGCCACCGAATTAGATCGTGCCTTAGGTTACGAAGCAAACTATGCTGGCACTTCGTTTGCAACCATCGACAAACTGGGATCCTTGAAGTACGGCTCCCCGATCATGAACGTAACAGGAGACCGAAACGCCGAACACGGACTCTCAACTGTCGGATACGACGATGAAGGTGTAGCAAGTCAACAATGGGACTTGATCAAAGATGGAACGTTAGTTGGCTATCAAACTGATCGATCAATTGCCAGCAAGATTGGCATGGAAAGATCCAATGGTTGCGCATTTGCAGATTCTGCTCTGCACTCCCCGATTCAACGTATGCCAAATGTGTCTCTAAAGCCAGGCATTGAGGATATTTCAACCAAAGAATTGATCTCGAATGTCGAACGAGGAATCTATATTGTTGGGGATAAATCTTGGTCAATAGACATGCAGCGCTTCAACTTCCAATTCACCGGACAAAGATTCCATGAAATCAAAAACGGCGAAATTGTTGGTCAACTAAAAGACGTTGCCTACCAATCAAAGACGCCAGATTTTTGGGCTTCGATGCGTGAACTGGGTGGCAAGCAAACCTACTTGCTGGGTGGAGCACTTAACTGCGGAAAGGGTCAACCGGGACAAGTGGCACCAGTAAGCCATGGTTGTCCATCTGCCACATTCACCTCAATAAATGTTTTGAACACCCGGGATGAGAGTGCTAAATGAGCGAGATTTCATTACCTGATGCCGTCGAAGTAGCACTTGAGTTACTTGGGAAAGATGGTGGCGTAGTTATCGGCGGTAACAGTGCTACCAACAATTTGCGATGGGCAAACTCAGCCCTTACAACAAATGGCGATGCAATTGACCAGACACTTTCGATCTCGGCTTTCGTATCCGTACCTGGTGGTGTTGCAACCGGCATGTCTAGTGGACAAATCCGGAGCAGACTTGACATTGAAGCCCTGGTGTCGGCCAGTCAGGCATCAGCCGTTTCTGCTGGTCCTGCGGTTGACGCAATGGAGTTAGTGTCCGGACCCCAGCACGTTGACTTTAACGAGCCTGCCTTGTCGCTCGATGTTGCAGAGATATCGCACATTGCTAATGGTCTTGCAGAGATTTTTGCAGATAAGGAAAGTCAATTCTTTGGTTATGCCGAGCAATCCTTGGATACAACTTACGTCGGCACATCGAGTGGAACCAGAATGAAATACGCCGAGCGCACTAGTCGCTTTGAATTGTGTGCAAAGAGCCACGATCGGATGAGGTCTGCTTGGTCTGGGCAAGGTGGGACTTCGCTAACCGATGTCGTCACCAACGACCATCTCCGTGAAGTTTCGCAAAAGCTAGAAATTCAACGTAATCAGATTCCAACCGATCCAGGCAAACATCGGGTGACACTTTCACCTAGCGCGGTATCTGACTTGATGATTTACCTTCTGTGGAGTTCCGCCGCTCGTGATGCAGCCGAGGGTCGTAGTGCATTTTCAAATCCAAAGGGAGGCACCAGGGTTGGAGAAAGACTTGCAAGTAGAAACCTAACTCTGGCTACCGATCCCCATCTTGTCGGAATTGAAACTTTTGATCACGTCGTCAATTTGGGATCATCGGCGTTGGGCAGTGCATTTGATACTGGAACGAAGATTGAACGATCACAAATCATTTCAGATGGAGTTCTTACTGCACTAGGTAGTAGTAGGCATGCAGCGCAGGAAGCCAAGCTTCCCTACACTCCCCTGACTGACAACATCTCTTTAGTTGATCAACAAGGAAGTGGCACATTAAATGAATTGGCTAACAAGATGGGTGACGGACTTTTGATCACGTGCCTTTGGTACATACGTGAGGTTGATCCACAAAATTTGCTACTTACTGGGCTAACACGTGATGGCGTTTACGTAGTAGCTGGTGGTGAAGTTATCGGTGCGACAAACAACTTTAGGTTTAATGAATCACCGATTGACATGTTGTCAAGAGTTACTGACTCCGGCAAAACTGTCCCATGTTTACCCAGAGAATGGGCCGATTGGTTCTCTCGAGCTCAGGTGGCCCCACTTACAATCGATGGTTTTAATCTTTCAACTAAATCGGATGCGATTTAAGCGTCTTCGAGACGGTAACCCAACTTCATCCCCACTTGAATGAATGTTAAATCTCCATCTCGGAGGTTTCCTCGGATTTCGGTCACTTCAAACCAGTCGATGTGACGGGTCGATTGCGAAGCTCGCTTTAGGCCATTGCGGATCGCTTCATCAATGCTTACTGGAGAAGTGCCAACAATTTCAGTCAAAGCATAGGTTCGAGTAGTCATTTTGAGCTCCTGTGGAAATGCCAAATGTTTAGTATCACCGTAGTCTAGAAGTGTCCAGCGAGCATCAGTAGGTAGCCATGAAGCAAGAGCCTGAAGTATTCAGTATCTCTGGTGTTGAAACTGGTCTATCGCAGGATCAAAGTGGACGTCAACGTAGATACTTGATCAGCATGGGTCTGCGCACTGCCTGTTTTGTAGGCGGCATTTTGGCAGATGGTGCCCTTCGCTGGGCTCTCATTGTTAGCGCTGTTGCACTTCCATACTTCGCCGTAGTTATTGCTAATGCTGGGCGCGAACGTGGTGGCTGGGCAGGGTCAGGCGATTTTGTTCCACTAGGAAATGAAGCACTCGAAGCTGGTCAAAACCAGTCCTAATAATCAGAGACAATTAGCCTTGTGAGCGCGTTTAAGTTCCTACTGACTCCAAAATGGATAGTCGTTACTTTGGTGTGCGTTGCAATGTTGCCGGCGTTTCAGGCGCTATCGAATTGGCAGTGGCACCGATTGCATGCTCGCCAGACCTATAACGTAGAGATTCAGGCCGAAATCGACCAAGCTCCCGTTCCAATTTCAGACCTTCTGGCTTTCAATGATGAATCAAGAGTTGTGCCCGACAAATCTCAGTGGCGAACTGTGGAACTAACAGGTACCTGGCTGCCAAGTCAGCAAGTACTGGTTCGTAAAAAGAGTTTGGAATCCAACCTTGGTTTGTGGGTTGTGACTCCATTGAAACTCGATGACGGAACTGTGGTCATGATCAATAGAGGATGGACTGCTGCTGCGAATTCGGCGGTTGATAGTCCAGTCGTTGCAGAAGTGCCGAAGGGAATGATCGAAGTACTGGGTCGAATTCGAGATGTGCCAGCACGAACAAAGCCAGGACCAACGGATCTACCTGAAGGTCAGGTTGATCGAATAATTCCAATGGAAATTTTGAATAGCCCGGATACATTGAGTAACGCTTACGTTGAAATGACTGCGAGTCGGCCAGAGTCGAAATCTTCTGAGATTCGTACCTTGCCTGAACCTGAAGTTACCGAGGGTGCGCATCGTTCCTACGCGTTGCAGTGGATGTTCTTTGAAATTATGACCGTGATTGGTTGGACAATTTTGGTACGAAATGAATTCAAGGAACAAAAGAAGGTGGCTTTGCGCTAACTCTTTCCTTCGGCGAATTGTCGATGGTACAGATCCGCATACACTCCACCGGTTGCTAGTAGTTCATTGTGGGTTCCACGTTGCACAATCTGGCCATCATCTATCACCAGAATTTGATCGGCTTGACGAATTGTCGATAGTCGGTGAGCTACAACTATCGAAGTTCGACCTTTTAATGCAATTGCCAACGCTTCTTGAACAGCGGATTCATTTTCAGAATCTAGGTGAGCAGTAGCCTCATCAAGCACAACTACATCTGGCGCTTTTAGGAGAAGTCTGGCGATTGCAAGTCTTTGCTTCTCGCCACCAGATAGTCGATGTCCTCTATCTCCTACGACCGTATCCAAACCATCTGGCAAAGCTCGAATCATTTCTGCGATTTGAGCATTTTCACACGCGCTCCATATCTCGGATTCGCTCGCGTCGGTGTTTGCATAAAGCAAGTTAGCGCGAATTGTGTCGTGATACATGTGTGCATCCTGCGTCACAACACCAACAATTCGGTGAAGCGATTCCTGCGTAACATCCTTAACGTCAATTCCTGACAGCTTTACTGATCCTGATGTTGCATCGTAAAGTCTTGGAACCAGCGCGCTGATTGTGCTCTTGCCTGCACCCGATGGTCCAACCAACGCAATCAAATCCCCAGGCTGAGCTTGGAACGAAATACCCGTAAGCGTGAGCTCACCAGTTGCTCGTGACTCTGGTTGGGCGACGGACTCAAGGCTCGCCAAGGAAACTTCTGCGCCAGTCGGATATCTGAAGTCCACTTTGGAAAACTCAACACTCACGCCGCCACGTTTTAGTTCCTGGGCTCCAGGCTTATCTTTAACCATTGGCTGCAAATCCAAGACTTCAAAAACTCGCTCAAAAGAAACAAGTGACGTCATAATATCCACTCGCACGTTTGCGAGCGCAGTGATTGGACCATACAGCCGACCAAGGAGAGCGGTTAACGCCAGCAAAGTTCCCAACGTCAAAGTTCCGTTGATAACCGAGTTACCGCCCATGCCGTAGACCAAGGCGGTAGCTAAAGACCCCACGAGCACCATTGCCGTGAAAAATACGCTATTTGACATGGCAATTCGAATACCCATGTTTCGAACTGAATCAGCCTTTTCGGAAAACATTTCAGACTCGCGTTTTGGTGTGCCAAAGATCTTCATTAGGAGCGCGCCAGAAACGTTGAATCGCTCCGCCATTTGAGTGCTCATTGCTGAGTTGAAATCCGCTTGCTGCCTAGTAAGTTGCTGCAACCTGGTTCCCATCCAGCGAGCTGGAATCATAAACAACGGCAAGAGCAGTAATGAGGCGACAGTGATTTGCCAAGACAGGACGAACATTGTTGCCGCAACAATTACGAGACTAATTACGTTGCCCACTACGCCGCCAAGTGTTGATGTAAACGCGCGCTGGGCTCCCATTACGTCGCTATTTAGACGGGAGATCAGCGCTCCAGTTTGTGCTCTAGTAAAGAAGGCAATTGATTGTTCTTGAACGTGATCGAAAACTTGGGTGCGCATATTGAAGATCAAGCCTTCGCCAATTGTCGATTGCATCCGGCGGCTAAGTAACCCAAGTGCAGCACCCATGAGCGCAGTGGCAGCTATGGCAACAGCCATTAACGTGACCATGCGTGAATCCTTGTTAGGTATTGCGACATCCACTATCCGCTTGAACAGCAATGGCTGTGCAACGACCAAGAGCGAATCAACAATAAGAATCGTCAGGTATGCCCCTATGTAACTTCGAAATTCCGCAGCGTAGGTAAGAACCCGCCTAATAGTTCCATCGGCCAAAATGGATTTTTTGACGGACTTATCAGTCGTAAACCCTTGGTATGCAGCCCAAGGACTTCCACCATGCAAACTCATTCAATCGCCCAGTTTCTTTGATCATTTCGAGTTTATCTGTTGTTTAGGTCAACTCCACGCTTGCGTTGATACTTCTAAGCCAATGAGATTAGGTCTAAGTAATCTTCATTCCAAAGATCCTCGACGCCATCTGGCAAAAGTAGGACTCGCTCGGGCGCAAGTGCAGTCACGGCGCCTTCATCGTGGGTCACAAGCACAACTGATCCTTCATAATCGTGTAACGCATCTAGGATTTCAGCTCGACTAGCTGGATCAAGGTTGTTGGTTGGTTCATCTAAAAGCAGAACGTTGGCTGCAGACACGACCAACATCGCAAGGCTTAAGCGAGTTTTCTCGCCGCCAGATAGTACTCCGGCCGGTTTAGAAACTGCATCGCCCGAGAACAAGAATGAACCCAATACGCTACGTACTTGAGCATCATTCATATCTCCGGATGCGGTGAGCATGTTTTCGAGTACTGAACGCGCGGGATCAAGCGTCTCGTGCTCTTGTGCGTAGTATCCAACTTTCAAACCATGACCAGGTTGGATTTCTCCGGTATCCGGGATGTCTACCCCAGCAAGAATTCTCAGCAGTGTGGTTTTGCCGGCGCCGTTAAGTCCAAGCACTACGACTTTGCTACCTCGGTCGATGGCTAAATCAACATCAGTGAAGATTTCCTGCGATCCGTAAACGCGACTAAGACCCGTTGCCATAAGCGGAGTTTTGCCGCATGGTGCCGGTGTTGGAAATCTGAGTTTGGCGACTCGATCAGCCTGTCGAACATTTTCTAAGCCACTCATCAATTTGTCGGCCCGCTTGAGCATGCTTTGAGCTGCTTTTGCCTTGGATGCCTTGGCGCGCATTCGATCCGCTTGGGCTTGCAAAACTTGGGCCTGCTTCTCAGTGTTGGCACGTTCGCGCTTTCGACGACGCTCATCCGTTTCTCGAGAGTTTAGGTACTCTTTCCAGCCAACGTTGTAGAGGTCCAAAGTCTGTCGATTGGCGTCAAGGTAAAAAACCCGATTTACAGTTGCCTCAAGAAGTTCAACATCGTGACTAATTACAACTAATCCCCCTTGATGGTTCGCAAGGAAGCCGCGCAACCAAACTATGGAGTCAGCATCTAAGTGGTTTGTTGGTTCATCTAAGAGCAAAGTTTCAGAACCACTAAACAAGATTCTTGCTAATTCGATCCTGCGTCGCTGACCACCTGACAATGTGCCTAACGTCTGGGCCAAGATATCAACAGTTAAACCGACGCTTGCTGCTAAGGACGCAGCTTCACTTTCAGCGGCATATCCGCCAGCAGTCTGGAAGGACTCTTCAGCACTGGCATATTTCCGCATCGCTTTGTCGCGAATCTTCTCGTCCTCTGAGCCCATGTCTATCTCACACTGGCGCATGCGCTTTATGAGCTCATCTAGTCCTCGAGCACTTAAGATCCGATCCATTGCAATGACGTCTAGATCGCCGGTGCGCGGATCTTGCGGCAGATAGCCCACGGAAGCCGAAGTGGCGATGACACCTTTAGCGGGTTGGATCTGCCCAGCCAGCACTTTAGTTAACGTCGTTTTACCTGCGCCATTACGCCCAACCAAACCAACTCGGTCACCCGTGTCTACGCGGAAAGTCGCTCCGGAAAGAAGAAGTTCTGCTCCAGCACGCAATTCAATATCTGTTGCTTGAATCACGGTTAAAACAGGCCAATCTATAAGTGTGCGAAGAGCGCAACCCCAATGTTACCGCGAGAAATTAAAGGTTGAAACCTAGCGCACGAAGCATTTCGCGACCTTCGTCGGTGATCTTGTCTGGTCCCCATGGTGGCATCCAAACCCAATTCAATTTGAAGTCTGAAACGTGTCCGTCAAGCGCGGCGCGAGTTTGATCCTCGATCACATCAGTTAACGGGCAAGCTGCCGAAGTTAGTGTCATGTCTATGGTTGCGACGTTGCCTTCATCTACGGTTACGGCGTACACCAATCCGAGATCTACTACGTTAATACCAAGTTCAGGGTCAACGACATCCTTCATTAACTCAAAAACATCGTCTTCTTGTAGCACTGTCATTAGTTTTGCTCCTTGTTCGAATCTATAGAAATTCTTGTTTCAAGCTGACTCTCAGCTCCAGCTTGAATTGCCGCATCTTTCCATGCCATCCAGGCTAATAATGCACATTTAACTCGTGCTGGGTATTGCGCGACACCCGCTAACGCGATTCCATCTCCCAATACATCTTCATCAGCCTCAACTGAGCGCTGCAGCATGGCGACAAGGTGATCGACAGCCGCTTCCCCGGACTTAAAATCATGGTTGTTGATTTGATCAAACATAATTGACGCTGATGCTTGACTGATTGAGCAACCCATACTGTCGTATGAAACTGAAAATTTGCCGTCTGTGCCACGGCTTACTCGCAGCGTAATCTCATCACCACAAGTTGGATTGACGTGGTGCACTTCTGCATCGAAAGCCTCGGCAAGACCCTTGCCATGCGGATGCTTGTAATGATCGAGAATGATCTCTTGATACATATTTTCAAGTTTCACTTCTATACTCCAAAAAACTTCTTGGCGGAATAGATACCCGCAACCAGAGCGTCAACATCTTCAAGGTCGTTGTAAATGTAAAAAGTGGCCCGCGTAGTTGCCTGAACCCCGAATCTAATGCAAGCCGGCTTGGCACAGTGCTGGCCAACGCGTACTGCAATTCCGCTCTCGTCTAAAACCTGACCAACATCATGGGGATGCAGGCCTTCGAGAACAAAGGAAACCGCCGAACCACGATCAATGCTGTTTTCTGGGCCGATGATTCGTAAGCCAGGAATGTCAGCTAACCCTGCAAGTGCAGCCTCAGTAAGCATGTGTTCGTGCTGGGCTACCGAAGCCATCCCCAAAGCATTCAAGTAGTCAACAGCAGCCGACATGCCAACGGCTTGCGCTGCCATTGGAACTCCTGCTTCAAAACGCTTCGGAGGTGCGGCAAATGTGGTGCGCTCCATGGATACGGATTCAATCATTGATCCGCCTGAGATAAATGGCGGCATTGCGGAAAGAACCTCAGATTTTCCCCACAGACATCCGATGCCAAGCGGCCCAAGCATCTTGTGTCCACTCCAAGCGATGAAATCAACACCGAGTGCTACTACATCCACTGGCATGTGTGGCACGCTCTGGCAAGCATCAAGGAACACTAAGGCTCCAACTGATTCAGCAAGTTTTACGATCGCCGGTACGTCGTTTACGGTACCGAGTAGATTCGATTGATGTGTAACAGCCACCATCTTTGTTCGACTATTAAACAAACTAGGATCGCTCAACTCTAAGCGACCATCTTCAGTTAGGCCGATCCAACGAAGTACTGCGCCAGTTTTCTCGCACAGCTCTTGCCATGGAACTAGGTTCGCGTGGTGCTCCATTTCGGAAACCAGGATCTCATCGCCTTCAGCCAGCACGAATCGTTCTACCCCTTTGGGTAGATCCGCTCCTCGTAACGATTTTAGGGTTGCATTCAAAAATGAATAAGAAATCAAGTTGATTGCTTCGGTAGCGTTCTTGGTGAAAACCAAGTCATCCGCTTGCGCACCAATAAAGCGAGCAATGTTTGCGCGAGCGTGCTCAAACGCATCTGTTGCCTCTTCAGCTAACAGGTGCGCACCTCGGTGTACTGCTGCATTGTGGTTTTCATAGAAATTGCGTTCCGCATCGAGTACTTGGAATGGCTTCTGTGAAGTAGCACCACTATCCAGGTACACCAAGCGGTGATCATTGCGAACCGTCCGTTTGAATATCGGAAAGTCCGCCTTGATCGCAGCAACGTCTAATGTGGCCATAAGTTATGCAGTTACAAATTGGGCGTAGCCATTTGCTTCGATATCGTCCGCAAGTTCTGGGCCACCTTCGCGAACAATTCGGCCGTCATAAAAGACGTGTACAAAATCAGGCTTTACATACTTCAAGATTCGAGTGAAGTGGGTAATCAACAAAACTCCGGTTTCACCCTTTGCGCAAACTCGGTTGATTCCTTCAGAAACAACGCGAAGTGCGTCAACATCTAGTCCTGAGTCAGTTTCATCGAGCACCGCAATCTTTGGATGGATAAGTTCCATCTGAAGGATTTCAGTGCGCTTGCGCTCTCCGCCGGAGAAACCTTCATTAACGTTACGCTCGGCAAACTGAGGATCAATCTGCAAGCCAGCCATTGACTCTTTAAGTTCTTTGATCCAGTGGCGAAGGTTAGGAGCTTCGCCGCGGATTGCAGTTATGGACGTACGCAAGAAGTTGGAGATTGATACGCCAGGAACTTCAACTGGGTACTGCATCGCCAGGAATAGACCTGCACGCGCGCGCTCGTCAACACTCATTTCAAGTACGTCTTGACCGTCAAGTGTTACCTGTCCGCCGGTGATTGTGTACTTAGGGTGACCAGCAATGGCATACGCAAGCGTTGACTTACCAGAACCGTTTGGGCCCATAAGCGCATGGATCTCACCGGCTTTAACGGTTAGGTCAACACCTCGCAGAATATCTTTCGGTCCATCTTCGGTAGTTACCTGGACGGTTAAACCCTTGATTTCTAATACTGACATAA
>CAIYGJ010000175.1 GCA_903925705.1 uncultured Actinomycetes bacterium
GTCTAATTGTTGGTCAGCTTCCATCAACTGGTGCTGGCGATCAATTTGGTCTCTTGCTGTCAAAGGGAAGCAAGCTAACAACATGCGTTACCGGCGCAGTTGATGCAATTACTGCCGATGGCACTCTGGCTGCAATTACTGATAAGTGGTTAGCCACTGATGCAGGCGCACCAGTTTTAAAGCCATAAGCAACTTGCTGTAAAAGTTAGATAAACGCGGTAGTTTGGCGACCATGTCAGAGCGAAATAACTCTGCTTGGTCGCCAAGCTCACGCGAATTACAACGTCGCGCACTTCGTCGTAAATTGAGTCGCAAGCAAGCTTTAATTGCTGCTGTTTCATCACTACTGGTATTAGGCACGCTCACCACAATTTTGGTTACATCCCCAGGGTGGGAAGTCGTAAAGGCAACATTCTTTGACATTCAATACGGAAAAGAAGTATTTCCTACCGTCCTTAAAGGTCTCTGGATAAATCTGCAGTTAACTTTCTTTGGCGGAGTAGCAATTGGAATTATCGCTATGGGGCTTGCGCTCATGCGAACTACCAAGTCTTCGGCGCTTACGCCATTTAGATTCTTAGCTACGGCTTACGTTGATATCTTCCGAGGCGCACCGCTGATCTTGATTATCTTGCTAGTTGGCTTCGGAGTTCCAGCCCTTCGCCTGCAAGGGGTATCCAGCAATGTGATTGTTCTCGGAACAATTGCGGTTGTACTTACCTATTCTGCATATGTGGCAGAAGTTATTCGCTCGGGAATTCTATCCATACATCCCAGCCAGAGAGCTGCTGCTAGATCACTTGGCTTAACTTCCGGCCAAACAATGCGCTTGTTGTATTACCTCAGGCGCTACGCCGAGTTGTACCGCCGCTGCTAAATGACTTTGTATCTCTATTAAAAGATACCGGCCTAGTTTCAATTCTTGGAGTTACAGATGCAGTACGTGCAGCACAGATAAATGCCAGTCGCACCTTTAACTACACACCTTATGTAGTTGCCGCAATCCTCTTTTTACTTATAACTATTCCAATGACGCGCTATACCGATCGTGCCATCCGCCATCGGACACAGGCGCAAAATTCGGAAGGGGCGATTTGATGGCCAACGTCCTTGAGTTACAGAACGTCCGTAAAGCATTTGGATCTGAAGTTGTCTTGAATAATCTCTCATTACAAGTTCCTGAGCACACCGCCACTGTTTTAATTGGAGCATCTGGATCTGGAAAGTCCACGCTGCTGCGCTGCATTAATTTGCTAGAAACGATCGATGACGGGCAGATCTTTTTGGATGGTCAGGAAATTACTGATCCTGCGATAAAGGTAGACGATGTGCGCCGCAAATTAGGAATGGTCTTTCAAGCCTTTAATCTCTTCCCCCATAAAACAGTTCTGGAAAATATCACTCTCGCTCCAGTAAAAGTCCAGAACAAGAGCCAAGATGAAGCTCATGATATTGCAACAAAACTCTTATCCCGGTTCGATCTGGCCGATAAAGCAGACCAGTATCCCGATCGACTAAGTGGAGGCCAGCAGCAACGAGTTGCAATCATTAGATCACTGGCGGTTAACCCACGACTACTTTTATTAGATGAAATCACTTCTGCGCTTGATCCCGTACTTGTAAACGAAGTATTAAGCATTGTGCGTGATCTAAAGCACGATGGAATGACAATGGTTTTGGCAACCCATGAGATGGGATTTGCAACTCAAGTAGCTGATGAAGTCTGTTTCTTGGAATCTGGAAATATTCTTGAACGAGGGAGCGCCGAGCAAGTACTTAAAAACCCAACAAATCCAAAAACGCAAGAGTTCCTTAAGCGAGTGCACCAAGCAGGCCGGCTTTAGATTTAATTTTTAAAGTGATAAGTTCAAGGCCTTAACTAGGGAGTATTTGGATGTCTAGCGTGATCGAGGCAATTGTCTGGAAAGACAATAGGATTGTCTTGCTTGATCAAACACAAATTCCTGTCTCTGAAAATTACATTTCATATGACGAGCTGGCCCCTTATATCGACGCCATTCAACGCTTGGTCGTTAGAGGAGCTCCCGCTCTGGGTGTTGCAGGTGCTTACGGAGTAGTCCTTGCAATAGATGAGGCAGCGCGAAAAGGACATAACGCCAACGAGCTAGAACATCAAATTGATTTGCTTCGTGACGCTCGCCCAACTGCAGTTAATCTGGCATGGGCGGTTGAGAAGATACGCAAACATTTACCGGAAGGCCGTGATGCTGTCCTTGCTGCGGCGCACCA
>CAIYGJ010000176.1 GCA_903925705.1 uncultured Actinomycetes bacterium
CAATTTATTCGCGTCAACGGAACGATCGTTGGCGCCTTGGCTGGAATTGCTATTCACGCAATTGGTGAATTAGTAGCGCGTTAATTAATCAGTACTGGCTAAAAAGCAGCGCGCTGCAATCGGTCATTAATTGCTTGCGCTAAACCTTCGCCAGTAGGTGGAACAACATAAATTACTTCTAGTTTCAAATCATCGCCAGATCGCAAGCAACCGTAAAGTTCGTGGGCAAAGTCGTCAGTAGTTGCAGGTGATCCAAGTCGAACTAATCCATCCGGTGTTGGTACCTGAGCAAGAGCTAGGAATCCTGAATTGACCGCAGTTACTTCCGAAGTTTCATCTGCGAGCAAAATCACTTTTGCAATTGGGGCATAGTGCGAATCAAGTGAGCCACTAACGCGAGGTACGTTCGCTAATTGAGATGAAACGGCAATGCCAGTGATTTGTTCAATATCCGCAGAAGTAATTGCGCCTGGTCGAAGGATTACAGGCTTTGGACCAGTTGCTAAAACGATGGTTGACTCCAGTCCAACCTGACAATCTCCACCATCTAAAATCAAATCGTCATGAGCAGACAAGTACTCACCTAAGTCGGCCAGGACATGTGAAGCGCTAGTTGGAGAAACATGACCAAACCGATTAGCGCTGGGAGCAACTAAACCCTTGATGCCGCGCGCTTTTAACTGACTTAGCAATTCATGTGCAATTGGATGGCCAGGCACTCTAACTGCGACAGTTTCCTGACCACCGGTAACTGAATTACTGGCTAGCGCAGTGCGTGGCCCAACGATAGTTAATGGCCCGGGCCAAACCGCCGCTGTTAAGTCAATTGCCCATTGTGGAAGTTCGGTGATCCAGTCATTTGCATCCTTGGTTGTTGCAACATGAACAATCAAAGGATGATCTGCCGGACGTTCTTTGGCCGCAAATACTCGGGCAACTGCTGATTCGTCCAAAGCGTTTGCGGCTAGCCCGTAAACCGTTTCTGTTGGAATAGCGCACAACTTGCCAGATTCAATAGCTGCGACAGCTTGCGCAACGTCATTGGTGATCATGACAGTAGAGACTTCATGAAACTAGCCCCACCAGAAAGCAGTCGCGATACCTAGATACAAAGTAATTAGTGCTGCGCCTTCAAACCAAGTTGATTGGCCATCTGAAACTACAACGATTGCGATAAATACCGCCATAAACATTACGGCCAGTAATAGTGGTGAGAGCACCAATGTAAATGTTGCTGCACCTACGAGAGGTGCAGCAAGCGCGATCAAGGGCGCAACAATCATTGCGACTTGAACTGGAGACTGCAAAATAATTTGTAACGCGTAACTTTGCTGATCTCGGTATGCAAGTTGTACTCCAGCGAAAGCTTCCACAACGTTGCTAGCCAGCGCAACAATGATAAGGCCAGCAAATGCTTCGGAAATTCCTAAAGTAGACATTGCCGAAGGCAAAACATCAACGAACCAACTTGATACGACAATTGATCCAGCGATAGCAATCAGCACCATGAATACTGCAACATTCATTGTCCACTGACCGTGCTCATCAACTTCGCTGGCTGCAACTAAGGCTTCATTAGTTCCAGTAACCGGCGACTCGTGATTCGCGTGCCGGATTGTGTCTGGAATCGAGGCTAGAAAAAGAACTATTAAAAGTAGCGAAATGATTACCGTGATCTGTCGTTCATATTCCACAGCGGGGGTATTAAAGCTGGCAGCTAATGATGGAATTGCTAAGGCAAAAACTGAAAGTGCAAGCAACATACTGAGTTGGCGTGCAGAAACGATGTTGAATGCTTGGCGGCCGTACTTGCGACCACCTACAACAAATGCAATTCCCATGACCAACAGAATGTTGGCGATCACAGATCCAACAATTGTTGCCTTCACAATTTCGTACAGTCCAGCTTTTAGTGCAAAAAGAATTACAAAGATTTCTGGCAAGTTGCCGAGTAAAGATTGCAGTAAGCCATTTACTCCTCGACCAATTCGATCGCTGATGGCTTCTACGCTTCGAACTACTAAACGAGCAATCGCACCTAATGCAATAGCTGAAACGATAAAGGCTAAAACTGGATTTCCAGTTGTGCTGTTTAAGATTCCGGCAGCAATCGAAACGCCAAGAACGATTGCTAAAAGCCGGCGATCAGAATGGCTAAGAACCGCTAACCCGTGTGGACGTTCGACGGTAATAGTTGCCACCGCACCTGCTTTAGCTGCCCGGCGTCCACGAATAGTAGATCTAGGTACCTTTTCAGATTCTGGCTGGGGATCAACTCTGCGACGTGACATAACTTAAATCTTACCGTTTTTGAAAAAGTGAAGTTATGCCTTGATTTCTTGCGATACGTATGCAGTTTTTAAGACATCTAATAATTCAGATCGCAAAATTTGTGATCGTTCTGCAAAACCAACTTGAAGCCTGGCAAACTCATCGCGACCAATTTGAGTTTCAACTTGAATTGGCGTTACCCCGAGATCTGCTAAATCATAAGGCGCAGTCTGCATGTCCACATTTCTAATGTCTTTAGCTAATGCAAATGCCTTGCGAACTAGGTCTGACCCAACCATTGGAGCAAAACGTTGGGTATGTTTATATAAATCCATGTTGGCGTGTAAGCATCCCGGTTGCTCAACTTCATTTCGATCAACTGGCGTTAGTTGAAGAGGGTTAAGCGGCGCAGCAATTGGAGTAAAGAAGCGGAAGGCATCAAAATGAGTGCAACGCAAGCCAACCTCATCTATGGTTGCCCGAATTTGGTCTTGGCTCAGTCGTAATTTCCATTTCTCGTGCCTAACATCTTGCGTTCCAAGAACCATGGCCCACTCGTGTAAACCAAAACAGCCAGAACGAATCGGGCGCTGTTGAGTTTCGCTCAAGAATGTGATTAACCCAATGGCTGCTTCTTGGTTTTTGGCTAACCACTCACGTCGTATCTGAATCTTGTTTTCAGAAAACTCGTAACTTCCGGACGGAAAATCTTCGAATTCGCTCTCATCTGCAGAAAGAGATAGGCCAAAGCCGGGATGCCAATTAAGTAACTTATTTGTACTGATCGGGTAGTACTCAAATAAAAAGTCATCGACAGGGTGACTCTCATGTCGAGAGCGACGCTCTAAACGCGGGGTTATCCATGGCAAAACTTTTGCGTGGTGTTCATCTCGCAGACTGTGCCACACTTCTGCTGGTAATACTTTGTTGTTCATCTCCCCAACTAACTCGCAAAATCCGAAATGACTTGGCTATGTCCATCAATACATTGATCAACAATGCTGCGGGCCAAAAGTGCGCCAACGACGTTTCCAGTCCCGCAATAGGCACCGACTGCCCAAACACCGGGTTGAACTTCTTTCACAATCGGCAAACCAGAATCGGTGTAACTCACGATGGCAGCCCAGTGATGCTCAATCGCTGCAGTGACACCAATAGATTCGAGTTTGCGCTCGAGATAATCGCGAATTACTTGGGTAGGTTCGACAACGTCGGTTGCTTCTTGATCTAGCGCTAGATCTCTGCCACCACCGATTGCAATTCGACCATCAGGAAGTTGTTGCCAGTAGTCCCAGCCTTGACGCACGTAGACCGCATATTTCAAATTGAGTTTTGTTTCTGGCTCAGTTGAAATCATCTGTAA
>CAIYGJ010000177.1 GCA_903925705.1 uncultured Actinomycetes bacterium
GGCATCAAGAGTGCTGGTAAGAAATCCTTGACCAACCAAACTCTTATTCCTTCAAGGCGCTTACTGCGTCTTTCGTAATCCCAAACCAACATCAAGATTCCAAATGCAGCGGCGAAATAAACCCCACTCCATTTTGTTGCGCAGGCCAACCCAAGGGAAACAACCATGGCCCAGCGCCAGTTTTTAGAACTCCCGGAATTGGCACAGTCTCGATCGATGATCAAAAATCCAAACGCACAAAGCACAAAAAATGACAATGAAGTATCGAGTAATGCGGTTCGACTCATAGCGATGTGCAAGCCATCAATGGCAAGTAGCAATCCAGCTACGGTTCCGATGAAGTTTGAATTGGTAAGTCTGCGAGTGATTCGGGCAGTTAGTAGCACGCTCAAAATTCCTAGAAGTGCCACTGCAATTCGCCAGCCAAATGGGGTTGCCCCAAAAATCGCTTCACCGCTAGCAATAACCCATTTCCCAACGGGAGGATGAACTATGTATGCCGCAGCATCTGTGAAAATATTGGAAAAGTTATCACCACCACTTGCCAACAAAGTTGCGTCAGCACCTTCAATAACTTTACGTTCGTGGCCATAAGTCAAAAGCGCTAGCGAATCTTTAACATAATAAGTTTCGTCAAAAATTATGGCGTGTGGCTGACCCAAAAAAGGCAGTCGTAATAATGCGGCTAATCCAGTTGCAGCTAACGGACCACGCCAGCCAGACCAACCGCCCTCGGGCCTGGACTTTAGATCCAAGTCAAAAGGAGCGCGCTTCGATGGGACTTGGTGATCCTCGGTCGCTTCAGTTGTCTCCACTGCTTAAAAGTACAGGAGTTGATCTGGTTTAGGTAATGATTTAAAGCTTCCTAGATTTAGGGAATGATAGAGGAATGTCAGGTCAGCTTTTTCTTGCCGCAACTCCAATTGGAAATGTGGGTGATGCTTCGGCGCGACTACGAGAAATTCTGACAACAGCAAATGTGATTGCTGCCGAAGATTCCCGGCGAGCTCATAGATTGCTATCGGATCTTGGAATCACAACCCAGGCGCAAATTTGGTCGTTTTACGATGCGGTGGAAGAAGCGAAGAGTCCAGAACTAATTGGTCGAGTGATCTCGGGCGAAACTGTTGTCATGATTTCTGATGCTGGAATGCCAAGTGTGAGCGATCCTGGATACCGGTTAGTGCAAGAAGCCATTTCCAAGAATGTAAAAGTTTCCGTTATCCCGGGTCCATCCGCTGTTCTGGCTGCCTTGGCAGTCAGTGGACTTCCCGTCGATCGCTTTTCGTTTGAAGGTTTCCTGCCGAGAAAGTCTGGTGAGCGCCGAACGCTGTGTGAAGCGTTGTTACACGAACAACGAACTATGGTTTTCTTTGAAGCCCCTCACCGCTTAGTTGATTCATTGGTTGACTTAGAGGCGGTCTTTGGGGCGGATCGGCAGGGCGTAATTTGCCGAGAACTAACCAAGACGTATGAAGAAGTAGTGCGTGGAACATTGGCAGAGTTAGTTGCTTGGAGTAATCGCGAGATTCTTGGGGAAATCACACTGGTAATTTCGGGAGCCGAGCCGTTAGCTGAAACCACTGCGCAGGATTGGGTTGGATTAGTTGCAACCCGGGTAGAAGTTGGTGAGACCCAGCGCGATGCCATTGCATCGGTAGCAAGAGAGCTGGGAGTTCCAAAGCGAGATGTTTATGACGCGGTTCTTGCTGATCAGCGCGAGCGAAAAAGTTAATCCAGTTTCGCTCTAGACTTAACTCATGACCAGCACCAAAGCGTTTTACCTAACAACGCCTATTTATTATGTGAATGATGCGCCTCACATTGGACATGCATACACAACAGTTGCTGGCGACGTTATGACTCGTTGGCACCGAATGGCCGGGGAAAATGTTTGGTTCTTGACGGGAACTGATGAACATGGTCAAAAAGTTTTGCGCACAGCCGAGGCTAATAACGTTGAACCTCAACAATGGGCCGACAAACTAGTCGCAGATGCTTGGCTACCAGTCCTTGATGTAATTGATGCTGCCAATGATGATTTCATTCGCACTACCCAAGAACGTCACACCAAGCGGGTTCAAAGATTTTTATCCCAGCTCAAAGACGCTGGTCACATCTACGAAGGCTCCTACGAAGGTCCTTACTGTGTTGGCTGTGAAGAATTTAAACTCCCTGGAGATTTGATTGATGGCGAAGCCAATGCGGATGGGTCAGGTAAAGAAAAACTTTGCCCAATCCACTCCAAGCAAGTTGAGCAAGTGAGTGAAACCAATTACTTCTTTAAACTTTCGGCATACGCAGATTCTTTGATCAAGCACTATGAAGCTAATCCACAAGCAATTCGCCCAGAGTCGGCATACAACGAAGTGATGTCGTTCTTGCGCTCTGGTCTTCAAGACTTATCAATTTCCCGCTCTACATTCGACTGGGGAATTGAAGTGCCATGGGATCCATCCCAAGTTGTTTACGTTTGGTTTGATGCGCTACTGAATTACGCAACTGCAGTGGGTCTCGGAGATGAACCGGGCAGCGAGGGCGCAAAAAAGTTTGCTGAAACTTGGCCAGCAGATGTGCACTTAGTCGGCAAAGACATCCTGCGCTTCCATGCCGTAATTTGGCCAGCCATGCTTATGGCCGCTGACCTTCCGCTTCCTAAATGTGTCTTTGCACATGGCTGGTTGTTGGTGGGCGGCGAAAAAATGAGCAAAAGTAAGCTCACTGGAATTTCGCCACAAAGCATCGTGGATTTAATAGGTTCGGATGCATTCCGGTATTACTTCATGCGGGCGATTATCTTTGGCCAAGATGGATCCTTCTCCTGGGAAGATTTAGTTGCGCGCTACACCTCCGAATTAGCAAACGGACTTGGTAATTTAGCGAGCCGGGTACAGGCAATGGTTGTTAAGAATTTTGATGGCTTACTTCCAGCACCAGGTGAACTCACTTCGGCAGAAAAAGTCTTGACTGATCTTTTGGTAAAAACTTCAGCTCAGGCAGATGTTTCGATCCGAGCGTTTGATTTCCAAACCGGCATCGTTGCAGTCAAGGAATTTATTGACGCGGTAAATCTCTATGTAACTGAGCAAGAGCCTTGGACTTTGGCAAAGAAAGAAGATCCAGATAGCCGAATTCGCTTAGCGACAATTCTTTACACAGTTTGCGAATCATTGCGAGCCATTTCGATCTTGTACTCACCGATCATGCCAAAAAGTATGGCCGCCCTTTGGAATGACATTGGTGCCGCCGAATCCGACAATGGACAAACATTTGCCGATGTGGCAACTTGGGGCCAACTAAAGCCTGGTGTAACCATCACGAAAAGTGAATCAATGTTTCCAAGAATTGAAGAACCGGAAACTATTTAAGCCCGAAACTTAAGGGCCATGAAGCGTGTCATTAATTAAGTTTCCAAAAACCTCGGCGCCAGATTTAGTTAGATGCACACCGTCTGGTGCGAAGTATGCCTTGTGTCCTTTAGAAACTGCATTCCAATCGGCAAGCCGGGCATTTGGATATTGAGCGACTAGTTTTGCAATCATCTTGTTTGTTGGCTTCATCCAAACTCGTGGCACCCGAACATTGACAACAACAACTCGGTTACGATCGCTAAGTTCTTCCAAAATTGGTTTTAAGTCCGCTTCTCGGACAATTCCATTGGTGCCCATATGGATTACTACGTTGGGACCCAGTCTTGATTCCTCACGTCTTGCCCTAATGCGATCAGCAATCACTGCAGGTTGACGACTGACAGCTGCATCAATTGATACTTTTCCAAATATGCTCCGAAGGCTGTCTCTGGCACTTAGAACCACAGAATCACCAAAGACAACCGGCGCTATGTTGTTTTGAATTTCTTTACGAACTTGTTTTGCCTGCTGAGCACTGATTGTTGGAGTGACTTCAGGGGCAACAACTGGTTTTGCTGCAGCTGTTGGATCTTCATCAATGGCAGTGATGCCACCAATTCCAGTTAGATTTCCAGCATCAGGAGTCGGAGCTCGATACATTCCAATCAAACTTGCCGTCAAGACCACAACCGTAACGGTAGACGTCAACAAGGTTTTAGTTTGTGGCCTCGGCACTCCGGCTGCTCGCCAGATTGCTAACCGAGAACCAATTGCACCTTTTCGAATCGGCATTTCAATAAATCGATACGACAAATCTGCAACTAGGAGAACGATTGCAACTTTGACGGCAAAAGCGATCGGTTCAGGCCATTGAATGTCAATGCCCGAACGCATCAATACAAAAATCGGCCAGTGCCAAAGATATATTCCATAGGATCGATCGCCAAACCACTTAAGTATCGGGTTACCCAGCAATGTCCCAAACTTCAAACCTGGATGCGCGGCGACTATCACTAAGGTTGCGGTCAAGATCGATAAGACTAGAAAGCCTCCGCGATATAAAAATTCGTTCAACTCGCTGACAAATACGAAGAAATACAACAAGCCAGAAATGCTGAGCAGACCCAAGGCGTTCATCGCTGTGGCACGATCTGGTGTTAAGCGCGTATTGAGTCGCTCGTTGCGCCAGAGTGCGGCTGCAGCACACCCAACTAATAACCCCATGGCGTGAGTGTCGGTTCCAAAATAAACGCGGCTGGGATCATTTGGGATTGGAAAACCATTTGTATTCGAAAGGTGAATCATCCACGCCGTGGACGCAAGAGCCAGAATTGCGGAAGTCGTAAAAATCTTTATTCGTGGGGATATGTTTCCAATCTTTACTTTGTAAAGTCCAATCAACATGATTGGCCAAATCACATAGAACTGCTCTTCAACTGAAAGTGACCAAAGATGTTGCAGCAGTGGTGGGCGAGAAATGTTTACAAAGTATGACTGTTCGAAAAATAGGTACGACCAATTCAGCACAAATGTGATTGCCCAAGGCAAGTCCCGACGGACATGGTAAGCCGCATCCAGCACAAGCAACCCAGAAACCAAAACGCTAAAAAACAGCACCAAGAAGAGAGCTGGCATCAGTCGACGAATGCGACGAATGTAGAACTGAGCTCGATCTACTTTGTTAGTTCGGGTGAGTTCTTCGATTAACAGTGAAGTAATGAGAAATCCCGATAAAACGAAGAAAACATCGACGCCTAGGAAGCCACCGACGAGAAGTGAAACATCAGCGTGGTAGATGATGACGGCCAGAACGGCGATGCCGCGTAAGCCATCAAGCCCTGGAAGTCGACGATTCACTTATTTGCCCTTGCAATAAAACTGGGCAACCCCGTTTCTGCCCTGTAACCAGACTAGGTTATCGAGTCGTCGGTAACGTATAGGAGTGAGTGCAGTGAAGTTGCCGTTGCCATTGGCCGGTCCAGTAGTAGATACGCATTGCCATATGGATGTCAGTTTTGATGATGAATTCGTTTTACCTGATGTTAATGATGCGATGGCGGCAGCCAAATCTGTAAATGTCACCAAAGTGATTCAAGTCGGATGTGACGTTTCAAGTTCCAGATGGGCAGCCAAGACGGCATTAGAGCACCCCGATGTTTGGGCAACCGTGGCACTGCACCCAAATGCTGCCGCCCACGATCCGGATTTAGAAAACTCGTTGATTGCCATTGCTGAACTCGCGAAATTGCCGCAAGTTCGTGGAATTGGTGAGACTGGACTGGATTATTACCGAACCGAGGAATCTCAAGCTGCAGCCCAACACGTTTCATTTCGCGCACACATTGACATTGCCCGAGACGCTAGAAAGCCAGTAATAATTCATGATCGTGATGCACATAAAGATGTAATCGAGACCTTGGAGACTTATGGCGCTCCTGATACCGTCGTTTTTCACTGCTTCTCTGGGGACGCTGAAATGGCACAGGTGTGTGCCCAGGCTGGGTGGTACATGTCTATTCCGGGAGTCGTTACTTTCAAGAATGCCCAGCAATTACGTGATGCGGTCTTGCAGATACCTGATCACTTACTTCTCGTGGAAACTGACTCACCATTTTTAACTCCGGCGCCGAACCGAGGTCTAGCCAATGCCTCAACAAACATCCCATGGACAGTTCGGGCAATTTGCGAGGTTCGAGGGCAATCTGAGCAAGAAATTTGTGAACTTCTTTTTTCAAACGCTGCAAGGGTTTTTGGACCTTTTTGACAAATCCGAACTTGCCTTTATGGGGGAGGTTCGGGATAACGTGGAGTTTCTGCTCAATTTATTGAACTGACAAAGCGAAGCAAAGCGGGGAAGTTATGACACAACGTGGTCGCCATCGTGCGCCTGGTCGTCATGCGCGCCCAAAAAGTCGTAATGTTCCGCTCACTTCAGCGATAGTCGCAGGTGCTGCCGTATTGCTAACTGGTGGAATAACTGCTGCCAATAGCAGCGAACAAGCACCGCCGTATGTTGATGCGGCCGCATTGGCCATTGAGTCGACAATTTCATATGACGTTAGGGACAACGATTTAACTAACCAAATAGTTACTGAAAAGTCCGAAGTTGATTTCACTAGCTCTGTAACCGAAGATCCAGCTATTGCAGCAGGTGTGGAAATCGTCAAGAAGCCTGGCAAAAAAGGTTCAGCCGATATTACTTACAGAGTTAAGTCGATTGACGGCAAGGAAGTTTCTCGCGTTGAAATCAGTCGAGTTGTAGCCAAAGAGCCAGTTGCAGCGGTTGTGGTGCGCGGCACTGGAGATCCAGATGAAATTGCGGTAGCGCTTTCTACGGCCGAAGATAAAACTGGAACAAAATCTGGAAACAAAGAATATGCAAAACTTTGGATCAATCAAAAGTATGGCTGGGGAGATAAGCAATTCGCTTGCCTAGAAACTTTGTGGTTCAAAGAAAGCAATTGGAATCACAAGGCGACAAATTCATCTTCAGGCGCATATGGAATCCCACAGAGTTTGCCAGGTCGAAAGATGGCAACTTTTGGTGACGACTGGAAAACAAATCCAGCAACCCAAATCAAATGGGGTGCGAACTACATCGAGGATCGTTATGACACACCTTGTGGCGCATTAGATTTCTTTCACGTTCGTAACTGGTACTAAAAATTTCTTAAATGCCTGAGTCCATAGAGCCAACATCAAATGGCGCAACACTTCTTGGCGCTACCGAAATTCGCGCACTGGCCGCATCATTAAATGCCACACCCACAAAAAAATTGGGACAAAACTTTGTAATTGATCCCAATACAGTTCGGCGAATCGTTACTCAAGCCCATGTGAGCGAAACAGATGTTGTAGTAGAAATTGGCCCTGGACTTGGTTCACTTACTTTGGCCTTACTTCCCAATGTGGCAAAAGTTTTGGCTGTTGAGATTGATCCAGTGCTAGCAAATGCACTTCCGTCAACTGTTGCATCACATGCTCCAAGCTTGAAAGAAAACTTAACGGTTATTAATGCAGATGCGATGCGAATCAATGAGCTGCCTATGGATCCAACTCATTTAGTTGCAAACCTCCCGTACAACGTTTCAGTTCCTGTGGTTTTGCACTTCCTCGAGACATTCCCTTCACTCAAAGAAATCTTGGTAATGGTTCAAGCTGAAGTTGCGGATCGAATGGCGGCTGGACCTGGTAGCAAAATTTATGGAGTTCCAAGCGTAAAGATGGCCTGGTACGGAGATGTGACTAAAGCGGGCTCAGTTGGACGGAATGTTTTTTGGCCAGCACCAAATGTTGATTCCGGCTTAGTGAGATTGGTTCGAAAAGATCATCAATTCGATCCACAATTACGCGAACTCACTTTCACGATTGTTGATGCCGCCTTTGGCCAGCGCCGAAAAACCCTTCGAACCGCGTTAGGTAGTGTCCTTGGATCACCGCAGATCGTGGAAAGTATTTTGCGAGATGCCGGAATTGATCCTGGGTTAAGAGGCGAGCAGCTCAGCTTGCAAGATTTTGTGGCTATCGCAATTCAGGCCAAGAAAGTAACCTAAGTCCGTGACCAAATCCGTAACCGTGAGAGTTCCCGGCAAGGTAAATGTTTACCTTGGGGTAGGGCCACGGGAGTTTTCTGGTTATCACGAACTTGCCACCATTTTTCAGGCTGTTGGTATTTATGACGAGGTAACAGTCTCGGCAGCAGATTCGCTAACGATAAGTGGACTGGGTTCATTTGCCGATCTAATCCCTACTGATGAAACAAACCTTGCCTGGAAGGCTGCCGAATTGGTAGCTCGAGCATGTGGCGAAGATCCAAACATTCACATTCAAATTGATAAAGCTATTCCAGTTGCCGCGGGTATGGCAGGTGGCAGCGCAGACGCGGCAGCCACGCTTTTGGCTTGCGATGCATTTTGGAATGCTGGAATTCCGCGGGAACAACTTGATGCCATGGCCGCAACACTTGGTTCCGACGTTCCGTTTATGTTGCATGGTGGCTGCGCATTAGGAGTTGGCCGTGGTGATGTTCTTTCACCCGTAATGATTCGCGGAAGTTTCCATTGGGTCTTTGCAACCTTCGATGAAGGACTATCAACCGCGCAGATTTATGAAAAGACCGATGATATGCGCGGCCTAGAATTTGATACTGAACCCGAAGTCCCAACTGAGTTATTAAGCGCTTTGGCTCGAGGCGATGCACCTGCCCTTGGACGCTTACTCCATAACGACTTACAGCTGGCCGCTACCACTTCGCGCCCACAGTTAGGGCGAGTCCTGGAACAGGGAATCGACTTGGGTGCCTTGGGTGCAATTGTTTCTGGCAGTGGTCCAACGTGTGCGTTCCTAGTTCGCGATGAATCTAGTTCAATCGATTTAGTGGTTGCGCTGAAAGCATCTGGCCTAGTTGATGATGTTTTACATACTCATGGGCCAGTTCATGGGGCAAGAGTTATCTCGACATCAAGATAATCTCCTAGACTCTCTTAAATGAGCACATCAGATGAAGTCGACCGAATTGTTGATGCTTGGCAGCAAGAGCGGCCAGATCTAGATGTTGCCCCGCTGCACGTTTTAAGTCGAGTTTCGCGACTAGCTCGGCACCTTGATATCGCACGGCGCGAAGCCTTTGCCGCAACTGACTTAGAGCCGGGCGAATTCGATGTCCTGGCTGCTTTGCGAAGGACTGGAAAACCATACGCACTCACGCCGTCTGCTTTAATTTCTCAAAACTTAGTCACCAGCGGAACTATGACTAACCGAATTGATCGACTTGAATCAAAGAATTTGGTGGCTCGCCTGCCTGACCCTAAGGATGGGCGGGGAGTGCTTGTGCAACTAACGCAATCCGGTAAGTCTGCAGTTGATCGCGCACTTGATGAATTGTTGGCTCGTGAGAAATTACTGCTTGCTACGGTTTCAAAAGCAGATCGAGAAAAGTTGGCAAATGTGTTGCGAGATATTGTTTTACCTTTTGATGAAGAATCAGCTGGTTTAGAAAACTAATTTAAGTTAGAAAACTAGCTTTCAATTCGGCGACTGATTAATCTTGGATTTATTTCAAGACCAACTGCGCCATTCCAAACTAAATTCACCAGGTGAGCGATAACTTCGTCTTTTGGAGTATCTCGTTCATCAAGCCACCACTGTCCAGTTAACGCGACCATTCCTACGAACATATGTGCATACATTGGAGCCATTTGAAATGGAAAGCCACGCAACTTAAATTCTTTAGAAAGCAACTCTTCAACTCGTTGCGCAACGTCTGAAAGCAACGAGGCAAAGCTTCCAGTTGCAGTAGCCGAAGATGAAGCAGCTGGTGAATCACGTAACAAAATTCGGAATCCATCAGTATTGGTTTCGATGTAATCGAAAAGTGCAGATGCTGTTTGCTCCAAAAGCAACCGAGGGTGAACGGCAGTCAAGGCTTTGGTAATTGAATTAAGTAGGTAAGTCATTTCGCGATCGACAACCACTGCGTACAGACCGTCTTTAGAACCGAAGTGTTCGTATACAACAGGCTTTGAAACATTCGCAGTGTTTGCAATTTCTTCAACAGTTACGGATTCAAAACCCTTTTCGGCAAACAGCATGCGGCCGACTTCGACCAGTTGGGCGCGACGTTCGTGACCGGTCATGCGGACTCGGTCAGCATCAGACACACGAGCGCGCCCGGATAAATCCAGGTCGTCTTCGTGATCGTGTGTGATTGCCACGGAAATTCCTTTGACTGAAGTGCTCACTTGCGCTGATAGTGAGTTGATTTAGCTGCAATTGGCAATTAGTCATTTACTTGTCTAACTCGGCGAAATCAACTCGCTTTTAGGATACCGCTTACGCAATTGCGCATGACCGCGCGCAAAACCCTATTCGTTTTGGGAATCTTGCCCATTGGCGAATAGGATTTGCAGGCAGGCCAAGGGTTACTGAGGTCGGCATTCCCGGATCGTCTAATGGCAGGACAGCACTCTTTGGAGGTGCTTATCGTGGTTCGAATCCACGTCCGGGAGCCGAGTTCAAAACAGTAAACTAGGTATGTGAATCCATCGGGCACGCAAACTTCCAAGCCCGCAGCAGTTATTGTGCTGGCTGCTGGCGCTGGCACCCGAATGAAATCCACAAAACCAAAAGTCCTTCATGAAGTTTTGGGCATGACTTTGTTAGATCATGTTTTACACGCAGCAGCGCAATTAAATAGCAAACAGACTTTGGTAATTGTGGGCCATGGCCGGGATCAAGTTCAAGAACATTTAACGAAGTCTCATCCAGCTGTGGCTACTGCGGTGCAGGCCGAGCAAAATGGCACCGGTCATGCAGTCAAGATTGCCCTCGATGCTCTAGGTGAACTTTCTGGCCCAGTTCTAGTTTTGGCCGCAGACACCCCGCTGCTAACAACTTTAGATATGCAGTCAACTCTCGATGCGATGTCCGAAAAATCTGCAGCAGTTTTAACCGCTCATCTAGTTGACGCAACTGGTTATGGTCGAATAGTTCGAAATGCCAGCAATGGATTTGAAAAAATAGTCGAGCACCGAGATGCCTCTGACTCTGAATTGTTAATTAGTGAAGTTAACTCGGGTGTCTATGCATTTGATGCAAAATTGCTGCGCGAAAGTTTGGCAAAATTAACCACGGATAATTCACAAGGCGAGCAATACCTAACCGATGTGCTTGGTATTTTGCGCAGCGAAGGACATGAAGTAGCTGCCGTTGCAACGGTAGAAGAAAATATTCTCGGCGTAAACGATCGCCGCCAACTGGCTGATGCTGGGGCTGTTCTGCGAAATCGCATCAACAATGAGTGGATGCTGGCGGGCGTAACAATGATTGATCCAAACTCGGTTTGGATTGATCGCACTGCGGTTCTTGAAGCAGATGTAACTCTTTTGTCGAATGTTTCAATCACGGGCGCAAGCACTATCAAAGGTGGCTCAACAATCGGACCCGATTGTTCGTTACATGACACAGTTGCTGATCATTGCGCAACGATAATTCGAACCACTTCAAATGGCGCAGTAATTGGTGAAGGTGCGAATGTTGGTCCGTACACCTACCTTCGACCGGGCACAGTGCTTGGCGCGGGAGCTAAAGCTGGTGGCTTTGTCGAGATGAAGAACGCAAACCTTGGAGTAAATGCCAAAGTGCCGCACCTTTCTTATGTGGGCGATGCGACTATTGGCGAAGGGACGAACATTGGCGCAGCTACAGTATTTGTAAATTACGACGGACAAGAAAAGCATCACACTCAAGTTGGCAGCCATGTGCGAATTGGCAGCGACACCATGTTGGTAGCACCACTTGTTATCGGTGATGGGGCGTACACGGCTGCTGGGTCAGTAATTACCGAAGACGTGCCCGCTGGATCCATGGCTGTGGGCAGGGCTCGCCAACGCAACATTGTTGATTGGGTGCTTCGCCGTAGACCCGGTAGCGACTCGGCCAAGGCAGCACTGGCAGACTCATCCCATAAGAACTCCAAGTAAAGGAAACTAGATGACTGGCATCACGCAGAACAATGCAAAGCGGATGGTTCTTATTGCAGGCCGGTCACATCCTGAACTTGCGCAGGCAGTAGCCGACAATCTCGGTGTTGAACTCGTCCCTACCCGCGCGTACAACTTTGCAAATGGTGAAATCTTTGTCCGCTTCGAAGAATCCATTCGTGGTTGCGATGTATTTGTTTTACAGACACACACTGCTCCAGTTAATGAATGGATCATGGAGCATTTACTCATGGTCGATGCGCTAAAGCGCGCTTCGGCAAAACGAATTACTGTCGTGGCTCCGTTTTACGGTTATGCCCGCCAGGATAAAAAGCATGCTGGCCGTGAACCGATCTCAGCCCGCCTGATGGCAGATCTTTTCGCAACTGCCGGTGCTGACCGTTTGATGAGCGTTGATCTGCACACTGCCCAGATTCAAGGTTTCTTTGACGGACCAGTAGACCACTTGTTTGCCCTACCAATTCTTGCAGCTCACGTAGGTCGCACAGTTGATCGCAGCAAGATCACCGTGGTTTCACCAGATGCTGGACGGGTTCGCGTTGCCGAACGTTGGACAGACATTTTGGGCGCACCACTTGCAATCATGCACAAGCGTCGCGATCCAGATGTCCCGAACGAAGCCAAAGTGCTTGAAGTTGTCGGTGACGTTAAAGATCGCATCTGCATAGTCGTTGACGACATGATCGATACTGGTGGCACCATCGTTAAGGCATCTGAAGCTTTGTTTGAAAATGGCGCATCTGATGTAATCGTGACGGCGACTCACGGAATTTTCTCTTCACCTGCGGCTCAGCGTTTGCAGGATTCTGGAATTCGCGAAGTGATCGTGACAGACACGCTTCCGATCCCACCAGAAAATCAATTCTCAAATCTGACAATCCTGCCAATCGCACCATTGCTAGCTCGCGCGATCAAAGAAGTGTTTGATGAAGGTTCAGTTGCCAGCTTGTTCGACCACGTTGGAGTGTAAGAACTCCTGTTAAATCAGTGGTATTTAAGTTAGGTAATCTTGCTCGTTTTGGCCTTGCGTCCAGACCTGGGCTAATCTAGGGATGCTCCTCGGCGAGGGCCCTAAAAAGCCGTAATCGACGAAGGTCCGTTGTGGAGCTATCCATAAATGACCTAGTACGAGGAGAAATACATGAGTGACGCATTAGTCGCAGAAGCCCGTTCAGATTTTGGCAAGGGCGCAGCACGCCGCCTTCGCCGTGACGGCAAAGTTCCAGCAGTGGTTTACGGGCACGGAATTGCTCCAATCCACATCGCTTTGGATGCACATACCTTGAGACTTACTCTTCGCAAGAAAGTAACCTCACTTGAAA
>CAIYGJ010000178.1 GCA_903925705.1 uncultured Actinomycetes bacterium
AGAACTTGGCACAGGCTGGCGCGATGGTTGAGATCGTAACGCCAGAACGAAATATGTCAGTTGATGTAGGTGGCATGGTTGCTTCTACTTATTTTAAATCGCTATCCGCACTGGGAGTTAAGTTCACAATCTTGCGCGAATTGAAGCGCATTGAAAAAAATTCGGATGGAACTTTCATTGCGTATCTTGGAATGGAAGATGAAGCTTGGGAAGAGTCTCGGATTGTCACAGCTATTGTCGCTGAAACTGGCACTACCGCGAATTCAGATGTCTACGACGAATTAGTTCCCCATTCATCCAATGGTGGTGAAGTGGAAATAGAAGCACTGATCAATGGCGGGCCACAAACTTCGATCCGAAATCCTGATGGGAAGTTTCAAGTTTTCCGAATTGGTGACGCGATTTCAAGCCGCGGAATTCACTCAGCAATTCTTGATGCAGCTCGAGTTTGTAGGGGGATATAGAGGGGAGCCACCTGTCAGAGCCGTCGCAAGATAACAAAATCAAATTGTCTTTCCGATTGCAAATGATTCATACAAATCATGCAATCGGCTCCCAAATCCCAGATAGAGGCTCTCGCAAATCTACGATTTGTTCGAGCCACCTCAGGGAACCGTCGAACACAATCGCTTAGCGCGATTTGTTCTCCTCCCCACCCTTCCCAGGGTTAAACCAAAGATGGCTCTAATGAATAGCCAAAGGGCTATTCATTAGAGCCACCTCAGGGATTTGAACCCTGGGCCTACGCATTACGAGTGCGTTGCTCTACCCCTGAGCTAAGGTGGCTTGTCGCATGAGCAACTTTGTCATTCTAATCGACACTTAAGAAGCCAATTTCCTATTGATAGCCTTCAATCCTTCACGCTTTGCAAGTGAGGTTAAATCTGCGTGGTCCTTGATGAATTTCTTTACAGCATTTGGATCGACATAAGAATAACTGCGAAGGGCCCAACCAAGTCCTTTGGCAATAAAAAACTCTTTCTCTTCTGCTTTAAGTTCACACAGCTCGAAGAGTCTCTTGGAATTTGTCTTAGTTCCTAAAGTAAGTTGATGGATGAGCGCCGATCGCACTAGCCACATGTTCTTGCTCTCAATCCACTCGAACATTGTGGTTTCGAGTTCCGGATTGGCGGCCACAACGATTTCAACTGATTTACGAACCGAATCGACGGTGTCCCACCATGACTTATTTGTAATGAACCACTTGGCATCTCGCTTTACATATCCGGGCGAAAACCGTTTGGCATTCTTAGCCAGGATGTCGCAAGCCACATACTGAAACTCTCGCTCAGGCTGCGCCCAGAGTTCTTTGCAGAGAGCAATAACTTCTTTCTCCGATAATTCCCTTGAGGCATTAACTAGCTCTCTACCGAGTTCGCGTCGCAACGGCGTCTTAATCCCGATGAACTCAAATTGATTGCGCATGTAGGCAGACGCACCTTGAGCAATCTCTTGGTCTGCAACTTTCTCGAATTTGATTCGAAGTTGATTTACCTGATTTGTCATATGGAAAAGAGGAAGCTAAATGTTACTTAAGCCAAAAGTCTTGCCAACGAACAAAGATCAAGGCCATGATGATTAAGTAGTTGGCTCCAACCAGAATCCACTTTAGAGTCACAATTGTTTCGGAAAGTGATTTCCCAAGGCTTAATCGTTTGCTTGCAAGATTGTCAGTTGTTACTTGCCAGAAAATTGGAATCGTAATCGACCAAACAACCATGCACCAAGGGCAAAGTGCGCCAATTACATACAGGCTCTGAATTACCAACCAGATGACAAAAACCATTCCAGCAAGCGCGCCAAGATTTAGTCCAAGCCAAATTGCCTTTGGCAGCACAACACCTGTAAGCAAAAGAGCACCAAACATAATCACGACCGTGAAACCAATTACACCTAGAACTGGGTTTGGAAATCCGAATAGTGAGGCTTGTTCAGTATTGATAACCGATCCGCAAGACAGAACTGGATTGATATCACAATTAGGGATGAAGTCGGGATTGCTCAGAACAGCAATCTTTTGGACGATCAATTCAATGGAGGCAAACATTCCGATGATTCCACCAACAATAAGAATCCAGGCAGTCTGACGATAGTTATGATTTTGGATTTCTAGGTCAGATTCCATAATTTAACTTCCAATTCCACTGGACACACTTGCAACTCTAATACACCCGACAACTGTCACCTTGCGGTGTTTTCCTGAATGATTACGGCCCATCGGTGCAAACAATTCCAGTTTCTGCTTCACCTGTTAGATAAAAATTATCAACTACTTTGTCAATGCATTTTGATCCTTGGTAATAAGCTGTGTGACCATCACCATCTAATGTGAGCAGAACTCCCTTTGATAACTGTGCTGCCAATCCCTGACTCCACGCATACGGAGTTGCCGGATCGTTCACAGTTCCTACTACCAAAATATTTGGTGTTCCCGGCGCAGTGATCTTTTTTGGAACACCGGTGGCCGCAGCTTTCCAGTAGCTGCAACCAATGTTGCTCCAAGCCAGGTATTCGCCAAAGTTGGGTGCCATCTTTTTCCATTCGCTTGCTATCGCCACGGTCTGCTCGGTTGTGGCACGATCAGGGCGGTCTAAACAATTAACCGCCGCTATTGCATCGTTTGAATTATCTTTAAAACTTCCATCTGACTGACGACCGGTATAAAAATCAACACTCTCAGCAAGGCCAGAAAAATCATCGTCGAAGGCAAGACCTAAGTTTGTTCGAAGCTCTGGCCAGCCATACTGCTTGTCATACAACGAACCAACTACACCTAAAGTGCCCATGGCTTGTGTGAATAGCCGACCATCATCCAGAGTTACTGGACTTGCATCTAATGCATTTAGCAGATCACTGATCTCAGAAACTCCAGCCGCACCACTTGCGTCCAATGGGCAATCTGATTTTGTTGCACAGTCATCGACAAATCGCTTTAATGCAAGTTCAAATCCGAGGGCCTGCCCATACGAAAGTTGCTCATTCGTCAATGTCGGGTCTATCGCCCCATCAAGCAACATTCGGCCCACTCGATCTGGGAATAGGTCTGCGTAGGTTGCGCCTAGGAATGTGCCATAACTCTTACCCAGCCAATTCAACTTTTCGTCACCTAGTAGTGCTCGCAAAATGTCGATGTCCCTAGTTGCGCTAATTGTGTCTAGGAATTTGTAAGTGTCAGGAGAATTTGTTGCACACGATTGTGCAAACAATTCTGACATTGCCTGCGCCTGATCAATTTCAGTTTGATTATCTGGAGAGCCATCGAGTGCGATGTATTCCTCAGTTTGCTGATCGTTCAAACATTCAACTGGAGTACTTTCACTAACTCCACGTGGATCGAATCCAACAATGTCGAAATTTTCGCGCAAGGTATCACTGACTACGTATTCGGCATAAGTCGTGTATTCAATTCCTGAGCCTCCCGGTCCGCCGGGGTTCAGCACTAAAGAGCCCAAAGCGCTCCCAGTAGCTAATTTTCGAATAGCCGAGATTTGCAGCGCGCCATCTGCCGGATTTGCATAATCAATTGGAACGCTGAATGTTGCGCATTCAAAGCCGTCTTTACAACCTGACCATTTAAGTTGTTGCGCATAATATCCTTCGAGCCCATTGCCCTGAGGTACAGATGCACTTTCACTTGGTTTAGGTGAACTCGCGTCACTGGAATTTGCTCGTAGTGCTCGATAGCCAAGAATGCCAACAACACTAATAACTATTGCTAGAACAATGGCTAGAAATTTCCGCAAGAACGCCCCCAAAAGTATCTATAACGACCTTAAGCCCAAGGGAAGGCGATTGTGAAACTACCCAACGATTGCGGTAAGCCGTGGATCTCGAAGACTCACTAATAATGACTCGAAAGCATTTAGTGGATTTACGTTCGCAACAATTTGATCGCGAGCTTCAGTTATTGCAGCAATTCGTCGCAGAGTTGCAGACTCGTCATCAACACTCGCCACTCGTTCAATTGATTCCCGCAATTCTTCGTTAACTAGTTCGACGCCTGCTCCAGATTGAACGACTAGGACATCGCGGTAATAACCAGTTAGATCTAATAGAACTCGATCGTATTGATCACTTAAAACTCGGCGGCGGCGAGATTTTGCCCGATCATCTAAATCCTTGAGGGCACTTTTCATTTGTCGCTCTACGGTCTTTAAGCCTTTACCTTCAGCACCCTCACCAAATGCGGTACGGATGTCTTGGTCATCTTCTTGATCAAGAGGCGTAACTATGGCATCAGCATCAGCGTTTGCGCTGGCAACAATCTTGTTTGCTTGATCAAAGCAGGAACTAACTACCCGTAAGTTTGTCGGGATATCCAAGATTTGTTTACGGCGCAATCTCACGTTCTCATCGGTTGCTAGCGCTCGTGCCCGACCAATATGGCCCTGCGCAGCGCGCGTAGCCCAAGCAGCCATCGCGGGATCGATTCCAAACCGAGCGGTTAGTTGCGCAGAGATTGCCGCAAACGTCGGTGAAGTTAGCGCAACATGGCGACAACGACTTCGGATTGTAGGGAACACATCATCAACAGTTGGAGCACATAACAGCCAAACCGTTGCAGGTGGTGGTTCCTCTAGGGACTTGAGCAATGTTGATGCTGCGTCAATGCGAAAGCGGTCAACATCTTCTACGACAATTACGTGCCATGGCGAACGCGTTGGAAGCAGTGATGCGCGTTCAATTAGATTGCGAGTTGCTTCGACTTTGTAATTGATGCCTTCTGGAACAATGTGTTCGACATCTGGATGAACACCAGCTGCAACATTTCGACAATCAATACATTCACCACAACCACCATTTGAGCAAACAAGTGATGCCGCAAAGGCAAGTGCGAGGGTACTTCTCCCGCTTCCTGGCGGTCCAGTGATTAACCAAGCGTGAGTCATGGCGTCGCCGCGTTCACCGATTGCAACTTTGGCTGCATCAGTTACCGCGTGTTTCATTTCTTCTACGGCATGTTCTTGACCAATCAAGGAATCAAAAACATTCATCGTGATGCTAGTACTCCATCGATGGCCGAACGAACTGCCAAAGCAACATCTTCCTTTGGCTCAGTCGCATCAATCACAACGTTTGGATAAGGCGAGGCAGCGGCAATGTCTCGGAAGGCTTGGTGAACTGCTTCATGAAATTCGCGAGACTGGATTTCCATGCGGTCTGTGCCATCCATGCGCTGTTCAGCCGCTTCGTGTGGCACGTCTAAATAGATGGTGAAATCTGGAATCAAGTTTCCAGTCGCCCACAGACTTAATTCTCGAACTTTTTCCGCACCAAGTCCACGAGAAAAACCTTGGTAGGCAACGGATGAATCGAAGTAGCGATCACAGATGACGGTGGCTCCTCGTTCAAGAGCTGGACGAATCAAATTGGCGGCATGATCAGCGCGTGATGCTGCGAATAACAGTGCTTCAGTGTGATCAGGCATGTCAGTGATTTCTG
>CAIYGJ010000179.1 GCA_903925705.1 uncultured Actinomycetes bacterium
CATCTTGTTTGCGTGAACGTCGGGGCAGAGAAAAGCTAATGCAAACTGCGCTCGGAGAATAACCAAATCTTCACCTAAGGACCCGGGTTCGATTCCCGGCACCTCCACCACAGAAGCGAGTCGACGGACTCGTAGCGATGCGCTTGCGCATCCGAATGCTGAAGCAGCGACTACAAGTGCTTGCACTTAGTAGATCGCTGTTTTTGCGTTTGAAAGGAAATTGAAAATTTCCGAGCTACGAGGACGATCGCGGGTTCCCGGTGGAGGTTGAAGCGAACGAAGTTCGCGATCACCTCCACACCGACGAATCCCGGCACCTCCACCACAACGGATCCCGGCGCCAATGACGATCCCTGCCCATTTCTTTACCACTTCTTGGATAAGTATCTGGAAGTATGTTGCCATGGCCTCTCTTATTAAGCGCGTTTTTGCCCCTGCTAATTCACTGGAAGCAGGTAGAGCACTTTTTCCAACTCGCATTTTCTTGGGCGTGATGTTCATTTATGCTTCACTTACCAAATTGACTGATGCCTCATTTTTCGATCCAACCTCGCAAAACAGTGTTGCGAATCAAATGCGAGCCTCAGCTGGTTCAAGTCCGATTGGCTTCCTGCTTAACCGGTTAATCGAACATGCAACATTAGTTGGCTACGGAATTGCAGTCGGTGAACTAGCAATTGGTATTGGACTTTTACTTGGCATTTGGAGTCGTGCTGCGGCGATTGGACTGGCACTGGTTTCGTTTAGCTTTTTACTGACCGTGAGTTGGGGAACTACGCCTTATTTCTTGAATCCCGATCTTGCGTATCTTACTGCGGCAATTCCATTTATATACGTTGGCGACGGTGGGTTCATGTCTCTTGAGGCATCAATTCGAAATCGTGTAATGCGCGAACTAGGGGTTTCAAGCAATAAGAAACTAAGTAATGCACCGCTTGAGGACCAAATTGAGCGTCGAACCCTCGTTAAGACGGGCGCAGTCGCCGGTGGTCTTGGCCTAGCTGGTTTAGCGACAGGACTAATTGGCAAGAACCTAAAAGGTTCACCAGTTGCACAACCATCAGCAAGCGTTACACCGAGCACTACTCCAACAGGCGCAGTTCCATCGGGAACAAGGATCACCTCGGTGGCTAGCGTGCCAGTTGGAACCGCCTTTAAATTTACTGACCCGACTACTGGGATGCCCGCATATTTAATGCAACCTGCAACTGGCAAATTTGTTGCCTATAATGCTATCTGTACACATGAGGGATGCATTGTGAATGACAATGTTGCAAACGGCAGTTTTGATTGCCCGTGCCATGGTGCTCAGTTTGACGCAGCTACCGGTGCCCACACGAGAGGGCCAGGTCGTGGTGATCTAGCAAAACTAAATGTTTCGGCAACTGGTGACAGCGTTTACCTTGCCTAACAAATAGCCGCACTAAAGTTTTGCAGTGGCTTCTACAAGCCCTTCGAGCAAGCGATCGATTTCTTCAACGGTGTTGTACGGTGCAAGGCCTGCACGAATCGCACCGTCATCACCTAAGCCAAGATGGCGTGAGCACTCGATCGCATAGAAGTTTCCAGCCGGAGCATTAATCTTTCGCTCGGCCAAGAATTCGTAGATCCGTTCAGAGTTGATGCCAGCCAGGCTAAACAATTCAGTTGGAGTCTTTAATCGAGCATTACTGTAAAGCGTGACATTGTCCATGGCTTGCAAACCTTCGCGTAAACGATGATTCAAGGCATGCTCATGTTCATCAGCCGCTGTTTGCGAAACGATAATTCGTTCACGGCGTGATCCTGATCCTGGAACCATGTCAGCAATGAAATCAACTGCAGCAGTAATACCTGCAAGTAGTTCGTATGGAAGAGTTCCTAGTTCAAATCTTTCTGGAACATGCTCCGTAGAAGGCAAAAGCTTGTCTGGATGCAGAGTTTCAAGGAGAGCAGGTGAGGCAGTCATAACACCAATGTGTGGCCCAAAGAATTTGTAAGGCGAGCAGCCGTAAAAATCTGCTCCCATTGCCTTGAAGTCCACTACTGCGTGGGGAGTGTTGTGAACCCCGTCGACATAAAGTAATCCGCCAACTGCATGAACAGCTTTTGCAATTGCTGGGATGTCTGGACGAGCACCGATCAAATTTGAAGCGGCAGTGATAGCAACTAGTTTGGTGCGATCGGTAAGTACTGCCTCTACGTCCGCAACATCTAAGTAGCCAGTTCCAGGATCAAAATCAATCCAACGCAAGGTCGCGCCAGATTGTTGGGCGTAGCGAACCCACGGACGTACGTTGGCGTCGTGATCCAAGCGAGAGGCAACGATTTCATCGCCAGGTCCCCAGTTTTGCGCCAAGGTGCGAGCAATGTCGAAAGTTATCTGCGTCATGCTTCTGCCAAAGAAAATTCCTTCAGGAACTGAACCAAGCAGATCTGCCATCGCGCTTCGTGCGTTATCAACTGATGCTTCGGCATTGCGCTCAGCTTCAGTAATAGTTGCCTGGTTGGCAAGCGGCCCAGTCATGGTCTTGCAAATTGCTTGCCCTACGGAAAGCGGAGTTTGGGTTCCACCTGGGCCATCAAAGTGGGCGACACCTGATTCAAGCGATGGAAAAGCAGAGCGGACACGGGCAACATCAAAAGTCATGACGCAATCCTATTTCTAAATGACCTA
>CAIYGJ010000180.1 GCA_903925705.1 uncultured Actinomycetes bacterium
AATCTAAATGATCCTGCGTCAGATTTGTGAATACTGCAACATCAAACTTGATTCCATCAACTCGGTGTAAGGCAAGGGCGTGGCTGGAAACCTCCATAAATACGTGCGTAATCCCCCGTTCCACCATCAATCCCAAAATTGCATACAAGTCAGTTGATTCAGGTGTAGTTCGAGCACCTGGAAGGTGTTCTTCATCTAGGTAAGTTCCAAGTGTTCCGATAACGCCAACATGTTTTCCAGCATCTTGAAATATGGATCGCAGCATGTGAGTGGTTGTTGTCTTACCGTTGGTGCCAGTTACGCCAGTTAAAATCAATTTTGACTCTGGATTTCCGTAAATTCTTGCAGCAAGCAACGCCATGTCTTTTCGGGAATTTGCTAACTCGATCACTGGAATCGCTTTTTGCCTGGCGACTGCAACGCCTTGTGAATCCGTGGCAATTGCTACCGCTCCGTTTGAAATCGCTTCATCAACAAAATCAATTCCGTGAGAGTTTTCTCCGCGGAGCGCGACGTATAGGTCTCCATGTTGTACGGACCTGGAATCGTGAGTTATTCCAAAAACCTTAACTTCGTCTGTGCATTCTCCGGAAACTATTGAGGCAAGATGCGAAAGCTCAGAACCACTAGTCCTTGGGCGAGTCACTTGGCTCACCACTCAACTGGAAGTTTTGGCGGCTTTGTTGTTGATGGTGGAATCTTGCGATGCGCAAGCGCGTAAGTCATAACTTTCTTAAACACCGGCCCAGCTACAACACTGCCGTACGTGCTCGTCTTTGGATTATGAATACTCACACTCATAACTAATGCAGGCTTTTCTGCTGGAGCCATTCCGATGAACGAGGATGTGTAGCCGCTATAACCACCGGTAGCTTCGTTGTAACGGTTTGCAGTTCCAGTTTTTCCACCAACTCGATAGCCGGGAATCTGCATATTCTTGCCGGTGCCGTCTTCTGAAACCACGGCTTCAAGCATTTCCCGAACAGTTTTTGCGGTTTCTGCGCTTACAACGCGAACACCTTCATCAATGCGGTTTGGTTCATAAACACCTTGATTGTTTGAATACCCCGCAATAAGTCTTGGCAGCATTCGCACTCCATCATTTGCAATTGTTGCAAATACGCTAGTTGCTTGAACTGCGTTCACTGACAATCCTTGGCCAAATGCCAAAGTGGGAAATGTTGTATCCGACCATTCATTTTCATTATTGATGTCGGGTAGTTTTCCGCCACTTTCACCCGGGAAATTCATTCCAGTTGATTGGCCAATCCCAAACTTCTTTAAGTATGAGTAGAGCTTCTTTTCACCAATTGACTCGGCTGCCAGAATCGTTCCGATGTTGCTTGACTTCGCAAGCACTCCGGCTAGTGTGAAATGTTCAGTCTTATGGTCTTTGTAATCCTTAAACGAAGTGCCACCGCGACTCAATCGATTTTCAATGGTGTATTTAGTCCCAGGATTGGCACCACCTTCTTCAATTACCGATGCCATCGTCATAACTTTGCTAGTTGATCCTGGTTCGAATACGTCTGTCACTGTTGTATTTCGTTTTGCTTTGTCATCGGTAGCAAATGGATCATTTGGATCAAACGTTGGATAAGTGGCCATGGCAAGAATATTTCCAGTTCCTGGCTCCATGATTACGGCAACGCCACCTTCAGCGCCAGTCGCCTGTACTTGGGCTCCTAAAGACTTTTCTAACATTGCTTGCAAATCTGAATCTAAAGTTAAGCGGACTGAAAGACCATCGACTGGATCTATGCTTTGGCGCTCACTTGTTGGAATTTCCCGACCATTGACGCGCTCGACAGTTAACTTTCCATCTGTTCCCATTAGCTGATCGTTGAGACCGAATTCAAGGCCACCAAGTCCAGTGCCTTCAGCGCCAACGTATCCAATGACGCTGGCAGCTAACGAACCATTTGGGTAAACCCGATTTGTTGTTGGTTCACTGAATACGCCTGGAATTTCTAATGCAGCAACGGTTTTCCAGGTCTCTGGAGTAATTCGCTTTGCGACATATGAAAATCGGGAATCAACTGTTAAAGATGCAACTATCGTTTCGACTGGAATTCCTAAAATTGGCGAAAGAGATGCAGCCGTACCAGCTGGGTCGGTAATCAATGTTGGATCGACAGTCACATTGCGTGCCATCACGGTCGTTGCGATGGGAACACCGTTGCTATCCGTGAAGTTTCCACGCAGGGCTGGTAGTGCGAGTGTTTGGAGTCTGGAATTTTGAGCATTGGCTGCTAGTTCTGGTCCACGAACAACTTGAAGTTCAACTAGTCTCACCATGAAGAGCGTCATAACGATTAGAAATACGAAAGTTATGAATCTAATTCTTTTTTTGGGACTTTCAAGCTGGACCATAACTGGGCCAGAGGGAACATATCGTTGATCTGAACTCTGTGGTCGCTGTGGTCCTTGTGAATTTGGACGACGTTGTGATGTTGGAGTGTTCATTGCGCCGCCGACGCAACAGCAATTACCGGCTTACCTAAGATTTTGCGATCTGAAAGACGAAGGAAAACCGGAGTTTGGGCTGGAACCATTCCCATAGTTTGCGCAGTGACCAGTAGATTTCCTGGAGATTCTCCGGCCGCTACCGCTGTTGCAATGGTTTGTTCTTCGGCAGTCATTTGACTCAATTGAATCTGTAGCGCGTGCTTTTGGAATGATGCTTGGGCCGCAAGAGTGTTGACATATAAAAGCATCATCATGCCGGAAACAATCATGCCAATGATTACAAATAGGAAGGTGCGGCTGCTGGCTCGACCTTGTGGAACACCAACAGGTATCGCCTGCGCGATAGGTGACACGATCGGCTTCACCATCGGCTTTACAAGGGCAAGCCTTCTCATGGTTTTGGACTTGCGAGAAATTGGAGCTAACGCAGGTGTGCGAGCTGGCATTGCACTCATGCAGCCACCCCAATTCGTTGGGCAGCACGTAGCCGAACCGATGTAGCTCTGGAGTTTTCAGTTACTTCAGCGTCACTTGCTGGCTCTGAACCCCGTGTTAATAACTGAAGCCAAGGCTTGTCAGATTCAGGAATGATTGGCATCTCGATTGGAGTCTTTGATTCAGTTCCCAGGCGCAAGGCATTCTTAACTATGCGATCTTCAAGTGAGTGATACGACAACACCACAATGCGCCCATCAAGAGCTAAGCAATCTAGCGCTGCTGGAATTGCTCGTTCTAGAACGGCTAATTCATCGTTAACTTCGATGCGCAAGGCTTGGAAAGTGCGCTTGGCTGGATTGCCACCAGTGCGACGTGTTGCTGCAGGAATGGCGTCCCGAACCACAGTTACCAAGTGATCGCTATTTGTGAATGGCTTGATTTCGCGTTCACGAATAATTGCATTTGCAACACGAGCTGCGAATCTTTCTTCGCCATATTCGCGCAAAATCCGGGCTAGGTTTGCAAAGTCATAATTATTAACAATGTCAGCTGCAGTTTGACCAGTTGTGCCATCCATGCGCATATCCAGTGGAGCATTACGAGAGTATGTGAATCCCCGCTGATCTTTATCGAGCTGCATAGAAGAGACGCCAAGATCAAAAAGGATTCCTTGTACGTGTTCGATGTTTAGGTTTGCTAATACCTCAGGAATTTCGTCGTATACCGCAAGCGCGAAATCCACTCGAGGCGCAAACTTTGCAAGACGTTCTTGTGACATGGCAAGCGCTTCAGGATCGCGATCAATTCCAACCACTCGCAAATTTGGAAATTCAGTTAATGCTGATTCGGTATGTCCGCCGAGACCTAAAGTTGCATCAACCAAAATTGCATTGTCTGCGCTAATGGCCGGAGCTAGCAAGTCCAAGCAGCGTTGGCGCAGAACTGGCTCGTGGGTAAATGTAGTCATTACGCCACATCAAATCTTGGTACTGCCTTTAGTCCCTGGCCGTTGGTGAGCCTGGCACCGGGGAAGGTGCGCCAGGATCGAGCCAACGGCCAGAGGCCAAAGGCAGCATCAGTTTTTGTCACTGCTGACTTGGTTGAGAAAGTTCGAATCAAACTCATGGCATTACGTCTTCATCAAGTGCGGCAAAGCCTGGCTCTTGGGCTTCTAGGTATTGGCTCCAAGCAACAGTTGCCCAAACTTCAATCCGGGTATCAGCACCAACGACAACTAGTTCGCGGTCCAAGCCTGCCCATTCGCGAAGTGGCGCTGGAATCGTAATGCGACCTTGCTTGTCAGCTAAATCATCAAAAGCCGAAGAGAAAAATACTCGCGTATAGGCGCGAACCTTTTCATTGTTCTGGGAGCGACGGCGCAAGCTTTCGGCGTACTCATGAAACTGCTCATTTGGCCAGATGACGACGCATCGCTCTTGGCCCTTTGTCATTACCAGGCCATCAGTTAGAGGTTCGCGGAATTTAGCCGGCAGAATCAGGCGGCCTTTTTCGTCCAATTTCGGGGTGTGGGTACCTAAGAACACCTAAATCACCGCCTGAACCAATGGCAACCCTTCCCCAGGTCACCTCGTAGTCCCAGATTACTCCCTTTTGCTCCACTGTCAACCCAATTTAGACACCAAATTTCTCATCTTTAACAAATATTGACCATTTGCTCAATGCTTTAAGGGTGGAGTAAAAGGGAGGTCATTTCTAAAATACAAGCGAAATTTCCCAATCCAGGGTGAAAATTCAATGCAACTAAAGGGATTTAACGAGTTGGAGCAACTAGTCCAACTGGACTGGTGCAAAGGATATTTCGATCTAATGCAATGCCGTCTACGGTTGCCACAAACTGCACCATGTCAGGAGTCTTGCCACCAAAGGCATTCTGGCTACAAGCTGCCTTTGCTGCCACTACCCCGCTTTCAACATCTGGATAAGGCCCAATTGCTAACCAAAGCGGCATTCCGACATTGGCATTTCCAGTTATTTCAAACCAGTGAACTGGCGGTGCATAAATGCCTACCGGATAACCAGCGACTGTTAATTCAATTGCTAACTCCGTAAGAACTTGAGCTGCTCGATCGGTACTTGTCCAAGTGTTGTAAGTTTCAACGTCTAACCACACTGGTGTGCCCGGGTTAATGTCATATTTATTTAGTCGCTTTAACGTATCTTTAGCAATGCTCTTGGCGTAACGAACTGGTGATTCATTTCCTGGATCAGCAGTGTTTATGTACACAGCCACCGCATCATGAGTCAAAGCCCAATCCCACTGCGTTTGAAAACATTTATTTTCGGTAAAAGGCTTGCCACCATTTAGTCCAACGATTGCGTAACCTACAAATTTATTAGGTAATGGACTCTTGCATTGTGGGTAACTGATGTCGTAACCACTGTTGTCTAATTCAAACGCAAAGGGAATTAACTCAGGCTGGATGGTAGTAATCAATGGGCGGCCATCAATATTTTCAATGGTTAATGGTTCAGGATTTAGCCACGAATTAACCAGCGAGAACCCAACAAAACCAGCTAGAGCAAGCGCTCCAACTGTAACTATGAAACCAAAAAATCTACGCAAACTTTATTCGATCGGACCGGTATTGGCCTCTGGGAAATAATTCTGACCAATGCCAGAAGAGCGCTTTGGAATCATGACCGAGCGAACCCATGACATTACTTCAACACCGTCTTGATTAATTCCACGAGTGCGCATCGTCAAAATTCCAAAATCTGGACGTGAGGACGAGCTGCGCATTTCAAGAACTTTACTTTCGGCATACAAAGTATCGCCAACATAAACCGGTGCAGTTAACTTGATGTCAGTCCAACCAAGATTTGCAACTGCATGCTGACTCATATCAAGTACTGACATACCGAGTACTAGTGCGACGGTAAAACCTGAGTTTACGATGATGCGTCCTTCAGCAATCGGATTCATCTGGGCATAGTGCTCATTGAAGTGATTCTGGTTTGTGTTAACAGTTAGCAAGGTGAACCAGGTGGAATCAGCTTCGGTGATCGTGCGGCCTAATGGATGTTGGTAAACGTCTCCAACAATAAAATCCTCAGCAAAATTTCCAATGTCAGCTTTGTGAATAGTCATAACTAAATAATGCCCTAACTGGAACTTGGGCGCTTACCTACCCATTGTCTTGGCGACGATCCCAACGATCTTCTAGGCCCTGCATGAATCCACCAGAAGTCGGGGCCTTGCTTGCAGCACTTGGCTTTCCGGTTACCGGGCTGGATTTTGTGCCTAAGTTTGCGAAGTAGAAGCCGGCAACTATTGCCAAGAATCCCAAAACCCCAAGTGCTGGAATCGAAAGGGTTACGGCCGCCAGCAGGCTTCCAATCCCGACAACTACCCCAATTACGGCAATGCCGATGCTTTTGGTAGCAATTCGGTTTGTCATCGAGCCACCGAGTGCGGAGGCAAACCTTGGATCTTCACTAGCTAAAGCGCGCTCCATTTGTTCGAGCAGTTGTTGCTCGCGATCAGATAGTGCCATGTGCGCCCCCTTTTAACTAGTGCCTATATCTAAGACTACGTCTGGTTTGAAGTTTTCGAAACTTTAATGCCCAATTTGGCCGATCTTGGCTAAATCTTCGGAATTTAAGGGCGATTTTTAGGAATCTGGCTTAATTAGTCGGGCTGGCTTTACGGCTGAATTCCCAAACTTTAATGAAACCTGGTCCATTGCCTCTTCGGCTTCTCGCCAGCCTGAATCACGATTTGAAAACTCCAATTGAACTGATGATTCGCTGGTTGGGACTAATCCCGTGGCGCGCAACCCGACTAACCGAATTCGAGCGCGCTGTAAGTGCATGGCCTCGAACAAACTCTTACTTGTCGCATAAATGTCAGTTGCTAAGTCAGTGGATGAAGGAAGGGATTTACTCCGGGTCACGGACGTAAAGTCAGCAAACCTGACTTTGATTGTGATGGTCCGGGAAAAATAGTTAGCTGCGCGTAGGCGCTTAGCCACTTTGTTACTCAGATCCAAGATCTGAGCCAGAATTTCTTCTGGATCATCAATATCTGCTTCAAAAGTTCGTTCCGCGCCAATACTTTTTTCAGCTTGATTCGGCGTCACTACTCGAGGGTCCCTACCCCAAGCAAGTTCATACAGATGTTCAGCAGCTGCTTGGCCGATAACTCTGGCCAAAGTCTTAACGGGAGTGTTTGCAATATCTGAAACATTCACTAATCCAAGTCGGGCAAGTTGTTCCCCCGTTTTTTCACCGACACCCCAAAGTGCACCGATTGGTAGTGGGTGCAGAAATTCAATTACTTTGTCAGCAGGAACTACATGCAAGCCATCAGGCTTTGCAAAGTTAGTTGCAAGTTTGGCAACAAACATGTTTGAAGCAACTCCAACTGAGCAAGTTATGCCCTGTTCGTCACTTACTCGAGCTCGGATAACTTCGCCAATCTGACTTGGGGTTCCCATAAGTTTTTTGGCTCCGGAAATATCTAGAAATGCTTCATCGACAGATAGTGGCTGTACTAAGGGTGTTACCGATTCAAAAATTGCCATTACATTTTCAGAAACTTCGGAATACTTTTCATGATCCGGCTCCACGACAATTGCATGTGGTGCCAAACGAAGCGCTCGTGACATTGGCATTGCGGAATGGACGCCAAGTTTTCGGGCTTCATAAGTTGCCGACAAGACGACACCACGGTTACCGTCGTATCCGACAATTACCTGCTTGCCAGAAAGGCTTGGATTCTCGCGAACTTCAACCAGTGCGAAAAAGGCATCCATATCGATGTGGAGAATGTTGCAGCCAGCGTCATCCCCTTGCGGGTTTAACGCCGAGTTTCCTCGATTCAATTGCGAACGGCTCATGGTGCCATCTTTGCGGCTGATCGCATAGATCGTGCGATATCCGACCCTGCGGGTCGAACGTCTGCATAAGGCGAGGACCTAAACCCGCTTGCATGCTCCCAAATTTGAGTTGGGGCAACTGGATCTAACTGGTGCACCGAAACTTTTCCAATTAACTCGTGAACTGCTCTGACTCCGCCACGCTTCCAATGTTGGTAGACCTCGGATAATTCCCAGCAGCCATTGGCAAGTATGGAAACTCCACGCGGACCAGTTCGCCGGACTGTGCCACTGACTAAAAGCAGCCAAGAATGAAAAAGAGTTGCGGCATATTGATCTTGAGCTTCCTCAAAAAATGTGGCATCCACTGGTCCTGTTGAATCTTCTAGCGTTATGAATGCAACTCGTTTGCCAGAACGAATTGGTGGAGTTTGAGTGGCGACTTTGACTCCAGCAATCAGCACACTGGATTGTGATCGCACCGTTAATAACTGATCAGCTGGAACTGCATTTAACTCAGTTAACATCTGGCGGTAAAAGCTCATGACATGAGCACTTACGTCAATACCTAAAACTTCGATCTCGTACTTAACGCGATCTGCAAGTGAAAGTGCCGGCAATCCAGTTGGTTCAGGAATCCAGGCGACCTCTTGCATTCCTAATGAAATTTGATTGCCTGAACGTGATCGCGCAGTTCGCTTTAACTTAAATTCGGCGCTTAACTCGGCCACATAAAACAACAAGTCGCGCCTAGAAACTAGCGAATTATGAAGTACATCAAATCCCCCAGCCAGAATTATCCGCTCCACAATTGGCCTGGATGCTTTGCTGCGGATTACAAAGTCGGCCAGCGATGAATACGGTTGGGCAAGAATTATGTCCGAAATTTCTTGCTGGCTTATTCCCTTTACTTCAGACAGTGGGATTCGAATTCCCTGACTACCGGATTCCGTTACTTCAACTAAGTACGTGTCTTTCGAAATATTTACATCGAGACCCAAAATTTCAACTCCAAAACTGCGGGCATCATCAGCGATGAGTCGTTTTGGATACATACCTGGATCATGCGTTAGCACTCCAGCTATAAAAGCTGCTGGATGATGTGTCTTAAACCAGGCTGATTGATATGTAGGCAGTGCAAAAGCTGCGGCATGGGCCTTACAAAATCCAAATGAAGCAAAAGCTCGCAGCACATCCCAGACTTGTTCAATTACCGAAAGTTCATAATTGCGACTTTGTAAGGACTTATAAAACCATTCGCGGATTTCATCAAGTTGTTCATAATCCCCCATGCGCCGTCGAATCAGATCGGCTGCTTCAAGTGAGCAACCCGTCATAACTGACACGATTCGCATTACCTGTTCGTGAAAAACTACAACTCCGCTGGTTTCAGTCAATATCTCTTTTAAGTCCGGGTGCATGTAATCAGTCATGCCCCAACCTTGCCGAGCTCGCAGGAACGGCGTGATCATGTCGCTTTTAACTGGTCCTGGACGAAACAATGAAATATCAGTTATCAGGTCTCCGAATGAAACCGGTGCAAACTTTCCAATTAACTCTCGCTGTCCAGGTGACTCAATTTGAAAGCAGCCTAAAGTTTTAGTGCTTTGGATTAATTCGAAAGTTTTTGGATCATCACGGGGAACTGATTCCAGATTGATTTTTCCGGTTGAGTCTGCGCCATAAGCATCAGGTCCTTGGACTTGGTAAACCTGATCGATGGCATAAGCCAAAGCTGACTGCATTCGAACTCCGAGAACATCGAGTTTTAGCAATCCCATATGTTCGACATCGTCTTTATCAAACTGCGACATCGGAAATTCTTGAGCACTGGGTTGAACTGGAGTGCGCTGCAATAGCGATAAATCTGACAGCACTATTCCGCACGGATGTAGCGCAGTATGTCTAGGCAGTCCGTCTAGTCCTTCGACTAAATCTAAGAACTGATCTAAATCGCCTCGAGCTGCTCGCACGCCAATTCCACTTCGCCGCAGTTCTGGAAGTTCCGCTAAAGCGCTTCGGATGTGACGAGCTCTGATGTGTGGGAAAGATTTGGCAAAAGTATTTATTTCCCCTGGCGGCATACCCATCGCTGCCCCAACATCACGAATTGCATGACGGACTCGATAAGTTTCGCGCATCGAAACGCAAGTCGTTCGCTTGTCGCCGAATCGATCAAAGATTGCTTGATAAATTTCAATTCGGCGATCTGACTCAACGTCGATATCTATATCCGGTAAACCTGGCCGAAGTGTGGAAACAAATCGTTCCATTAATAGATTGTGTTTGATCGGATCTACCCCAGAGATTCCTAACAAATGGTTGATGAAACTTCCAGCACCTGAACCTCTGGCCGCTACTCGCACTTTCATTTCCCGGATCATGTCAACAACTTGCGCAACTGTTAATACGTAGCCAGCTAAACCCATTTGCTTAATTACCGATAACTCAGAATCCAAGCGCTCTCGAGTTGTACGGCGATCGTCATCGCGAGTAACCGAATTATCAGTCAGATAGTTGGAAAAACTAACTTCGCATCTTTCCTGCAAAATGCTGTCGGCGCTACGAGTTTCACCTGGTAGTAATTTTGATAACTCAGGAACATAAACCTGATTCATTCCCAGATCTACTTGTGGATCAATTACACATTCTTGGCCAAGTGCCACAGTTTGCCGAAGTAACGCTTGCCCAATATCGCGAGGGTCACCAACCAGACTGGAAACTCGTTGGGCGATGGCGCTCATGTGCTGGCTCGACGCCAGGAATGCTTGGCTGGTTGTGGCTTGATTTGATAACGCAACTTGTCGACGGGAAGCATCAAGCACGTCTGCGATTCGAGAGTCTTTAGGATCGCGATACCTAACGATGTTTGTTAAAACTGCTTGAGTTCTATGCACAATCGCCCATTGCAACATTCGAGCTGCAAAAATATCTGAAAGATTTGAACCATCTGGGCTTTGGTGATGGGTGGCAATTTCTAAGTACGTACGCACGCCATGATCCTGCCAAGTTCGCAAATGATCTAAAGCTCGATCTGGTCTGCGATTAAGAATGTTGTAGCCAACATCAGATCGCGGTCCCAGTAGTGCAATCAATCCATGTTCACCGGCAAGCTGTAACAACTCTTGGCGATTAATTTCTGGATCTTCACGAGAATCTTTATGAGCCTGAGAAATAACAGCACACAAGCCAGCCCAACTAAGTTTGTCGTGCGCCAACAGAGTTACTCGTGGTCGCTCTGGTTTAACCCACTTTCCCCCATGTGCTGGAGTTGGCAAGTATGGCTGTGGAGTTTCCAGCGCAATGTCGACTCCAAGGATTGGCGAGATATCTGCGCTAGCACAGGCGTGAATAAAACTAACTGCACCGGCTACCGTTTCTCGATCGGTTAAAGCAATTGCGGTTTGACCAAATTCAGCTGCGCGAACCACCAAGTCTTGAGGCGTGCTTGTGCCATAACGCATCGATAGTGCTGATGCCACATGCAGATGAATAAAGTCCTGAACCATAACTTGCTTTACGACCTACTTAGCAGTCGATGCAGTACGGCGCTTTAACTGAATTACATTATTTGGAATCACGGCTTGTGCAGCGACATTAGTTGGCAAAGTTAACTGCCTTGATACACCAAGTTTTTCGGAAACTAAATCAATAAATTCATGTGCATCTCGAACTAAGTCATCTGCTTCACGTGGTGTGACTGCGCCACCAAGACCAACTTCGGCAGCAGCGCGCTTACCTGCACCGGCTGCGAAATATTGCGCCCACTCAGTGAACTCGGGAGCAACCTTGGTTACTAAAGTCCAAACGCTTGTCGGCCGGCCCCTATTGGGCTTACGCGAATGACTATTCGGTCTGGCGTAAGCCGCCAGCAAAGCTGCGGCGGCGCGTAACGCAGCAAGATGTGCCGCAACGTATTTCTCGCCTGCGCGTGATGATGTGATTGCCGCATCAAGGCTGCGCAATGCGCCACCAAGTAAATCAATGCTGGCTACAGTTACCTGCACTTCGTCTGTTGTTTGAGCAGTCATGTTTCCTCCAATAGTTCTGTTAGTTAAAACTTCGTTAGTAAAAACTCCGTTAGTTAAAAATCAATCCATTACGCGACGGATGAACCATCGCTGATCGCTATTTGCTATGTCGTACACGCCTGAGTTAGGCGTGCCCATGTCACGGGCGCCGGAGTTGTTTTGCGTAGCCTGATCGGCTGCTTCAATGCGCCAGACTTGCCACTCTCGGGTTTGGCGAGTGCGCCACCAAGGAGCGGCCTCAAGCCAGCTGAACAAAATTGCCAGCACGACATACCTACGGCCACGCCAACTAAACCAATCGGGCGCACCATCGGTATCGGTGTTCACGTGAGCCAGGGATTTAGAGCTGGCGCCGTAGTTGCGGGACATATCAAGCCTTTCGAACATTTGTTCGAACAGCATAAGGCTAGCGGCAGACAAGTTTCCAGTCTTTAGAAAAACCCACTTAAATCTGGGATTAAGCCAGGTCAGAGGCCATGGATCTGGGCGGCCTGGGCAATTCGGCTGGCCTGAACTTCAGTTAAAGCTTGATCTGGCAGGCGTTCATACCCTGGGCCAAATGGATCATCGATGTCGGTCTTGACGCCAGACATGGCTTCTAAAACTGCCAGACCGCAATACGGAACATAGGTTGGTGAATAGCCACCTTCGTGCGTCATCATTACCTTGCCTTCACAAACTTCATCGGCTACAGCAAGCAACATTTCAGTTAGCTGTCGGTAGCCAGATGCGGTTACCAACATGCGGCCAAGCGGATCGGACGCACTGGCATCGAATCCGGATGCCACAACAATTACGTCAGGATTGAATCTGCGAATTGCTGGCAGCACTACTTTGTCTAAAGTTTCAACGTAGGCACCATTGCCAGAACCGGCTGGTAACGGAATGTTAATAACTGTTCCAGTTGCAGACTTATCGCCAACATCATCAATGAATCCGCTATCTGTTGGGTACAAGTTGTCTTGATGCACGGAAATACAAAGCACGTTTGGATCTGAGTAGTAAATCTCTTGTGTGCCATTGCCGTGATGCACATCCCAGTCCACAACAACTACTCGCTGAACACCCATAGTTGCGCGAACATTTTCAATTGCAACGGCAGCATTACCGAAAATGCAAAATCCCATGCCAGTTGATGGTCGAGCGTGGTGTCCAGGTGGGCGAACTAATGCGTAGGCGTTATTCACTGTGCCATTCATTACTGCGCGCAAAGCTTCAATGGCTCCCCCAGCAGCAAGAGCTGCGATCTCATAGCCGCCATAACCAAATGGTGATTCGGTATCGCCAGCGTCACCACCCTTTGGGTTAAGGCTTTCGGATTTGATGCGCGCCACATGTTCAGCAGAATGGACTCGCAAAATGTCTTCTTCGGTTGCCGGCACTGCAGGAATTCGAACTAGATCTTTAGTAAGTCCGGAAACTTCCAATAAGGAAGCAAGTCGCACTTTAGTTTCGGCGCTTTCAAAGTGTTGATAGGGCTGAACTGTTGTGCTCGGAAATACATGACCAGCAAAAGTGCCAGTGTCGTGCCAGCCATAAAGTTCATTCCATACATACCCAGTTGTCATGTCTTTGACTTTACAACTTGCACCAGAATTTAACTGTCGAATCCCATGCCGAATCGATCTAGCGATCGAAGCCACAAGTTGCGCTTACCCTTATTGCGATCTGCTTTATCCAGAGACCAGCGAGTGAAGTTGATTCCCGCTGACTTAAATGGCTCAGGTGGGAATGGGATTGGCAAAGTGTTAACCATTTCAAGAGTTCGCCGATCGGTATCGCGATCTAGCAATTTGTCGATGGACACTTGGGCTCCAAATCTGGATGCGCCAACGCCAAGTCCGGTGTAGCCAGCAACATAAACGACTTTATCTTTCATCGCAGTTCCCCAGAAGGCGCTAAAGCGCGTGCAGGTATCGATTGCACCACTCCAGGCATACTCGAAACGTAAACCTTCAAGCTGCGGGAATGTAGAGAAAAAGTGGTCAGCCAATTTTGGCCAAGATTTTGTTGAGTGCTCATGCTTGACCCCAAAGCCACTGCGGAAATGATAAGTCGCGTCATAACCACCCCAAAGGATTCGGCCATCTTCGGTTGGTCGATAGTAATGAAATTGATTGCCGCTATCGCTAACGCCTTCATTGCCAGCCCAACCAATGTCGCGACGTTGCTGTTCGCTGAGTTTCTCCGTTACTAAAACTGAATCGTAAACCGGAACAATCAGATACTTCAGGCGACGAAGTAGTGGCGGGAACGCGTTAGTTGCTAGAAGTACTTTTGGCGCCGTCACGCTACCGAATTCAGTCTTTGCAGTAACCCGATCGCCAAGTTCATCTAGTTCAGTAACTTTGCTGTGTTCGTAGACTCTCACGCCAAGCGCAAGTGCGGTGTCACGAAGACCCCAAGCCAAACGCGCAGGGTCGCAAATTGCCACGCTGTCTGGATCAAACAATGCGCCAAGGTAAGTTGGTGAATTCAAGCGACGACGAGTCTCTTCTTGATCTAGCCAAACCAGCTCTTCACCATAGGGTTTTGCCACATCAATAAATTCTTGCAGTTCGGAAACTTGATAATCCTCGGTGGCAACATCCATCTCGCCAACGCGCATCCAGTCACAATCGATTTTGCGATCGATTACAAACTGTTCCATTTCGTTTAAGTTTTGTTGACCAAGTTGGGTCAGTTTGGCAATGTCGTTTGGCCAACGCTCTAATCCATTTGCAAAACCGTGTGTTAGAGATGCAGCAACAAAACCACCATTTTGTCCGGATGCACCACGAGCAACGGCGTTACCCTCGACCAAAACCACATCAAGATCTGGATTGTGTTCTTTAGCTTCGATCGCAGCCCAGAGGCCGGTGAATCCCCCGCCGACAATTAATAAGTCTGCGCTTAAGTTGCCAACGACTCGAGATGAGTCATGTTCAGGCTCTACTTCATCATCAAGCCAATATGAGCCTTCCCAAACATCGGCCAGGGATGGCAAAACGTGTGGTGAAGGGGTGTGCGAAAAAACCATTGCAAAAGTCCAAACGATTGGGTGAGCTGGGGCTCACTGGTGATCAGATGTGTCTGGCAACAATCGCCAGCATTGTTTTCTGTCGGTATTCGCATTTTTGCGAATCCGGATCCCACCAGTCCCTTTCTATTTCCGCTCTAGGCCTTAAGTTCCTAGTGCCAATCGGCCACCTCTACAGGTGATCCCCTTGCCCTTTCATTGTAAGCACAAAGTTGTTGACGCGTGGGTAACAGGGTCAAGAATTTTTGGGTCAGGAATTCTAGACATAAAAATGGGCACCTCGTTACGAGATGCCCATTTTTGAGTAAGTGATTAACCGTTAATACGAATGAGCTTCTTGTTTAAGAATTCTTCAATACCTAATGGACCAAGTTCGCGGCCGAAACCGGAACGCTTGGTGCCACCGAACGGAAGCTCTGGGGCATCCATACCAACACCGTTGACATAGACCATTCCGGTATCTAGAGCATCGGCAACTCGAAGCGCTTGCTTGTCATCAGTGGTAAACAGGTAAGAGCCCAGACCAAATTGAGAATCGTTGGCAATTCGAATTGCATCATCTTCATCCTTTGCGCGGTGAATCTGTGCAACTGGACCAAATAGTTCTTCGCGGAAGATTTCGTTATCCGTTGAAACTTCAGTGAGAACGCCAGCTGGGAAGAATGCGCCGTTGCGGGAACCGGCACTTGCCAACTTTGCGCCTTGCTTAACTGCGCGATTAACTTGCTCTTCAAGAATTTCAGCAGCACGCACCGAACTCAGTGGGCTAGAAATTTCCGCTGACATCATCGCCGATGTGAACTTTTCAACAAATTCGTCATAAAGACCGTCAACGACAACCATGCGCTTTGCCGCATTACATGCTTGGCCAGTGTTATCAATACGAGCAATAACAGCAGATTCGATCACTGCATCCATGTCCTTGGTGCTAAGCAGGATGAATGCATCAGAACCACCAAGTTCCAAAACGCACTTCTTTAGGTGACGTCCCGCAATTTCTGCAACTGCTGCGCCAGCGCGTTCTGAGCCAGTTAGCGATACGCCACGAATGGCTGGATGTGGGATCATGTCTGCAATTTGCTCATTGGATGCAAAGAGATTTACATAGACGCCTTCTGGCACACCAGCATCAGTGAAAATCTTTGCAATGGCCAGAGCTGATTCTGGGCACTGTGGAGCGTGCTTCAAAATAACGGTATTACCAGCAACTAGGTTTGGGCCCGCAAATCGAGCAACTTGGTAAGCCGGGAAGTTCCACGGCATGATTCCTAGAATTGCGCCGACTGAAGACTTGCGCATAACGGCAGAACCGCCACCATCTGACAACTCGATTGGCATGTCAGCAAGTAATGTTTCTGCATTGTCGGCGTAATACTGGTAAATAAAACCAGAAAATTCAACTTCACCTGCAGCGTCAGCGACTGGCTTTCCCATTTCGCGGTTGATGATCGCAGCAAGTTCATCTTGGCGATCGATATGCAGCTGGCCGATGCGATGAACAATGGCAGCACGATCTGCGATTGAAACTTTGCTCCAAGCCTTGTGAGCGTTGTCTGCAGAAGTAATTGCTTCGTTGCACTGGGCATCGGTTGCAGTTGCGAATTCTTGTTCAACTACTCCGGTTGCTGGATTAAGAACTTGATAGTGACTCATGGGATCTTCCTTTTTCAAGACAGTCAGTTTTAAAGCCCGTTAGGCCTGGATGATTCATTAAACAATACCTAAGGAATTGCGCTGTTGTCAGGGGCTTTTTTGCGATTTCTGAAGTAAAAATAAGATTTTGGTACGAATATCGTGTGAATTTCACGTAAATACCACGAAATCGCTTGTATTTAGTACGAAAACCTATGAAACTAGAGGTATGTCTAAAGTTGCCGTGCTCGACGATGTCTCAAAAGCCATCATTGAGCAACTTCAGCAAGACGGTCGACGTCCTTACGCCACTATCGGTAAAGCCGTTGGATTGTCGGAAGCTGCAGTTCGCCAACGGGTTAGCAAACTTCTGGAAACCGGAGTTATGCAAATAGTTGCCGTTACGGATCCACTTCAAGTTGGTTTTAATCGCGAAGCGATGATCGGCATTGAAGTAGATGGAGACATGGAAGCCGTCGCCGACGTGCTTTCACTTATGGATGAGATCAGCTACATCATCCTGACAGCAGGCAGTTTCGATATCATCCTTGAAGTTGTTTGTGAAGACGATGAAGCACTTCTAGAAGTAATTAATCGTAAGATCCGTGCGATTCCTGGGGTCCGCCGCACGGAAACATTCATGTATTTGAAACTGCGCAAGCAGAGCTATACCTGGGGAACCCGCTAACTAAAACATTGGATACGTAATGACAGCACTAGAAGATAGAACAAAAAACTCCGCAACATCAGATATGGCGCGCGATCGGCTATGGATGCACTTCACTCGTCACTCCACGTACGAAAATGGTGGCGAAGTTCCAATCATCACTCGTGGTGAAGGTGCATACATCTATGACGAACAAGGTCGTAAGTACCTTGATGGTCTCGCCGGTTTGTTCACCGTTCAGATTGGCCATGGTCGTCGCGAACTTGCTGAAGCCGCAGCCAAGCAAATGCAGGAACTATCCTTCTTCCCACTTTGGTCCTATGCCCATCCAAAAGCAGTTGAACTTGCTGAGCGCCTAATCAGTTACGCGCCATCTTCGTTGAACCGCGTCTTTTTCACCACTGGTGGTGGCGAAGCCGTTGAGTCAGCTTGGAAAGCAGCCAAGATGTACTACAAGCTAACTGGTCGTCCGATGAAGCATAAAGTCATCAGTCGCGCAGTTGCATATCACGGCACCCCACAAGGCGCTTTGGCAATCACTGGTATTCCAGATGCTAAGAAGTACTTTGAACCGTTAACCCCAGGTGGTTTCCGCGTTCCAAATACAAACTTCTACCGCGCTGAATATCACGCCGACGACATCAAGGCATTCGGTCGCTGGGCTGCAGATCGCATCGAAGAAGCAATTCTTTTCGAAGGTGCTGACACAGTTGCGGCAGTTTTCCTTGAGCCAGTACAAAACTCAGGCGGCTGCTTCCCACCACCACCGGGATACCTAGAGCGCGTTCGCGAAATTTGCGATCAGTACGACGTATTGATGGTTGCAGATGAAACAATCTGTGCCTTTGGTCGCATTGGTGACATGTTTGCCATGAAGCGCTTCGGTGTGGATCCTGACATCATCACAACTGCAAAGGGTATGACTTCGGGCTACTCCCCAATCGGCGCAATGCTAGTTGGCGACAAAGTATTCGAACCATTCAAGAAGGGCAATACTTACTTCGCACATGGTTACACCTTTGGTGGTCACCCGGTATCGGCAGCTGTGGCTTTGGCAAACCTTGATATCTTCGACAAAGAAGGCATCAACCAGCATGTTCGCGACAATGAAAACCAATTCCGTCAGACTCTTGAAAAACTTAAGAATCTTGACATTGTTGGTGACGTTCGTGG